>NZ_JBXWSJ010000007.1:0-123169 GCF_059613365.1 Ruegeria sp. BHSA163 | reverse complement strand
TTACGACGGGCGCAGCAGCGAAGAGATCGCCGATGACATCGCCGCGCTAGACCCTACCGACCCGGATTACAACGACACCCTGGACAGCCTGGAAGAAGAGTTACGCGACGCGTTAGATTATGAAGACGCGCGTGACTCCTTGCGCTCCGACGTTAGGGATTTGCGAGTTGATACTTTGGTCGCTCAGAAAGAAGCTGAACACGCCTTTTTCGAAGCTTCTCGTGGCACCGTCTTAACCGAAGACTCGCTTGCGGAATTGCACGGCAACTTGCAACTGCCGATCCCGGCCGACTGAGTCCTGATATACTGGACTGAAAAAATTCGGGAAGCTGGCAGCAATGTTGGTGCATAATATCAAGGTCTCAACGGGCGCTTATGATGACTCTTTGGTTTTGCAAAAAAGTGAATTGATGCAACCTTGCCCTGCCACATCATTCCGCCCATATCTAAAGCATGTTGCGCATCACACCTATTCTGCTGGCCGTTCTCTATGCGATCGCGATGTACCGGATTTCGGTTTGGCGAACACATCGAGAATTGGACGCGAAATCGACTGAGCTTGCCGACCCAGCTTTAAAACGCATGACGGACAGGTTGGCGGCGGCTTTAGATATCGAACGTGTTCCGGTTTATATCTACGAAATTGATCCTGTGAACGGATTGGCTGCTCCGGACGGGCGGATATTCATAACCCGAGGCTTTTACCGCAAGTTCAGAAACGGTGAGGTTTCCGCAGAAGAAATGGCCAGTGTAATCGCACATGAGTTAGGGCATGTTGCATTAGGTCACGCCCGCCGTAGGATGATCGATTTTTCAGGCCAAAACGCTATGCGCGCCGCACTGATGATGCTTCTGAACCGATTTATTCCGTTTATCGGTGCGTGGATAGCCAACGCATTGACCGCCCTGTTGGCGTCGCGCCTTTCAAGGGGGGATGAATATGAAGCAGACGAATATGCGGCTGCCTTGCTGACCAAAGCAGGAATCGGAATTGAACCGCAAAAATCGCTGTTTCATAAGCTCGAAGACCTTACTCAGCAACGCGCAGGCGTTGTTCCAGCCTGGTTAATGAGCCATCCAAAAACCGATGAAAGAATTGCAGCTTTAGAGGCTTTGGAACAGCGTTGGGGCACTAGCTCATAGGTTCGAGTAGGCACGGACAAGCCTTTCATGCCGTGTCATCAAATTGACGGCTTTGCAGCGGTCAGGCTTAGGTTGTGAGAGCTTTGCCCAACCTTGGCAACCGAGCTTTTTTAAAAAGACTGCGCATCGTCCATCGGTCACCAGACAGCCGATTGGCTTCGGAAAGAATGCCCATGGCGACATTACCCATACCTTGAGGGTCCTCATTGTAAAATCCGAGTAAAAAAGTATCGGGGTCGCATCTTTCAAGACCTTCCTCGGCCAAGATGTTCTTGGGAAAGTCCTTGGCGTTGACAGTGATTATCGCGTCAGCCGAACTAACCACGGCGGTCGCCAATACGTGTATGTCTGCACTGTCGGGCAACCAAAGTTTTTGTTCGATGTTCGCTGAGGGCGGTTGTTCGGCATTGGGCCAGTGTGTCCGCGTTAGTGCAATTTCGGCGCGTGCCTGTACTTCTCCAGCCGCTCCAAGTTTGCGAGCTGCACGAGCCCATTCTTCCAAAATCCTAGTAGACCAGATCGGGGTAAAATGCCCTTGTTTTGCAGCGCCCAATAGCATCTCTCGCATCACCGAAGGGTAGATTACACAGGTATCGAGAACCGCTTTCATAGCCTAAAGAAAACAGCTTTTAGGTACCCGCTTTCGGCTAATTGCGGCAGCTGTGGATGATCAGGTCCAGCAAAGCCGGTGTGAATTAACTGAGCCTGCCTTCCCGCGCGCCCAATACCACGCGCGGAAGCGTCTCGAAAGCGACTCAGGTCAGCGGCATGCGAGCACGAGCACAACCCGAGATACCCGCCCGGTTTAACCAAAGGTGCTGCAAGCCGGGCAATCCTTTCATAAGCCCGCAAACCAGCATCCAAGGCCTGCTTCGAAGGCGCAAAGGCCGGAGGATCGCAAATCACAACGTCAAAGGCGGCCTTTTCTTCATTTAACTCTGCCAAATTTTCGAACGCGTCGCCCTGACGGGTTTGAAACCGCCCCGCAAATCCTGAGACTGCCGCGCCCTTCTCAGCTAGCGCCAAAGCAGCAGAGGAACCGTCGACCGACAAAACATGCCCAGCGCCGCCGGCCAACATTGCAAGACCAAATCCACCAACATGGCAGAACACATCCAAAACTAGTGAGCCGGGTTTCGTCAGTCTTGCGGCAAAGGCGTGGTTCGCACGCTGGTCGAAAAACAAGCCGGTTTTCTGCCCACCTGTTAAATCTGCCATGTAGGTCGCGCCATTCATTGGCACCGGTACCGGAGATTCCGGTGTTTGGCCGTGAAGCGTTGTGTTCACGTCGTCCAATCCTTCTAGTCCGCGCGTGCGGCCCGAGGCGTTTTTGATTACAGTTTTGACACCGGTAACTTTGACCAACGTGGCAGTGAGAACTTCAAGGTGATTTTCAGCCCACGCTGCGTTGGGTTGGATCACACAGACGTCACCAAAGCGGTCGATGATAACGCCAGGAAATCCATCTGCCTCGGCGTGTACAAGGCGATAAAATGGATCTTCAAATAGGTGTTCGCGCATATCCAGCGCGCGCTTCAATCGTGCCTCAAACCATTCCGAAGTTAACTCGGCATCCACGTCGCGATCCAAAACACGACACATGATCTTCGATGCCGGATTGACGGCAACTAACGCAATCTCGCTCCGTCTATCATCCACCAGAACAGCCAAAGATCCTGGTTCGATTTTGCGGGTCCGGCGATCCGTAACTACGTCACTGGCGTAGACCCACGGAAAGCCGTGGCGCAGGCCTTTCGCGTTTGCCTTGGGTTTCAGGCGAATTCTCGGTCGATTAGCGGGTTCACTCATAACGCCCTAATAGTAGGGAAGCTGCGGATGGGAAACCCCCTCACCGCGATCTGCCGCGCCACCCGCCGCGTCGTTTGGGTGCCCGTGCGGTCTCCAATCCTTCGCGCAAAACTTGCGTCATTGGATGGTTCTCATACTGGGCTGCATAAATATCGTGTAGTTCCGACAAGGCTTGTTTCTGGTCGCGGTTTTCTGGAAATCCCAGTGCCCAATCCAGAAAGATACTACGACATTCCGGCAAAGCGATGCCTTCGATGCGATAAGCTTCCTGTATCAGCCCCTTTGGGTCGTTCGGGTCATCACTGCGTCCCATCCTTGCCCTCCTCAAACACGGCCGTGATAAGTTCTGCTGCTGTGTCATAAGCGTTAGTCAGCGCGGCCTGTAGTTGCCCCACCTCGTCAAAGCCGGTGGCACGGCAAAGAAACGCCACTCCTCCCTCACCAATCTTGTCAGCCTCGATCATTTCGCCGGACAAAAGTCGCGCGGCACATTGTAGGGACCAACATAAATCATAGCATTCTTTAAGTGTCTGTCCCTGCGCGACTTCCAGCAATCCGGCGGCGGCTACGCCATCCAGGCCAGAATGTACATCGCGCTTTGCGGAGCCTGCCAGCAAGGCTCCTGTTTCAGCAATTAGTTCGATATCCATCATCCGGCCTGAGCCATTCTTTGAATCCCAAATGCCAGAGGGCGATTTTGCGGCGGCCAGTCTTTCACGCATTTCGGCAACTTCGCGCAAGACATTTCTGCGATCACGAGGCCGCGAAAGAAACTCGGCTCTGAAATCTTCGATGTCTGCCACCAATTCTGAATCTCCCGCGACAACACGAGCACGGGTCAGAGCGAGATGTTCCCATACCCATGCGTCGTTCTGCTGATAGTTGGTGAAACTTGCCCAACTCGTTGCAACCGGACCCTGATTTCCCGACGGACGCAAGCGCATGTCCACCTCGTAAAGCCGCCCTTGAGACATTGGCGCCGACAATGCGGTGATGAATGCTTGGGTAAAACGGGCATAATAGGTTCGGGTTGCTAGCGGTCGCGGTCCTTCGGACATTTCTTGATCTAGTGGATCGTATATCACGATTACATCCAGATCGGATTGAGAGTTGACCCGCCCTGCCCCCAACGAGCCCATTCCTAGAACCGCCGCGCCGCGCCCCGGTGCAGGACCATGCTTGGTCGCAAACTGAGCCGCGACAACGGGAAGGATTGCCGCAATAACAGCCTGAGCCAGGTCGGCATACTGCTGCCCCGCACTCGCGCTGTCTATCAATCCACGCAAGTGGTGAACGCCAATACGGAAACGCCACTCCTTGCTCCAACGACGGGCTAAGTCCAGTTGATTTTCATAATCGGTTTCGTTCTTCAACGCCTGAGACAACTCGGCTTCCAAAACCTCGCAGCCGGGCCAATCGGAGAAAAAGCTTCCGACGATGACCGCGTCAAAGACGGACGCATTTCTTGACAGGTAAGAAGCCAAAGCATGCGATGTACCCACAATGTCGATCAATAAATCAATGAGTTGAGAGTTGGCTTCGAATAACGAAAATAGCTGCACACCTGCGGGAAGCCCCGCGAGAAACCCATCAAGTGCCATCAACGCCTCGGAGGGTTGTGCAGTCTTGGCAAGCCGGGACAACAATTCGGGTCTGAGACGTTCAAAAATGCGCCGTGCACGTTGCGAACGCAGCGCCGGATAGGTCGGCCATCTCGCTAGAACGCTTTTGTCAAATTCGACCTCCGTATTAATAGGTGTAGGAATGCTGTGACCAGGGGCAAAGAACCCTTCGGTCAACTCGTGCACCTCCGTCAGTCGCCGCTTTATGCCCGAGAATAGTTCTGAGCTACTGACACCCATGAGACAGGCGATCCGCTCGATCCCGTCCTCGGCTTGTGGAATCTTGTGGGTTTGCGCATCGTGAACCATTTGTATGCGGTGTTCGACCTCCCGATGGGCGCGGTAATGGTCAGTTAGTTTCTCAGCCACTTCATCAGGCACCCAACCTTTGGCCGCCAATGCCGCGAGGCCCGGAACCGTACCCCGAACACGTAGGTCCGGGTCGCGCCCTCCTGCGATCAGTTGCCGAGTCTGAGTGAAAAATTCGATCTCACGTATTCCGCCCTGACCTAACTTCATGTCATGGCCCGGAACCAAGATTGCCCCCCCGGTACCTTTGCTTTCGCGGATTCGAAGCCGAATGTCATGGGCGTCCTGTATGGCCGCAAAATCCAAATGCCGACGCCACACAAAGGGTCGCAGCGCCTGCAGAAATCTTTCGCCTGCGGCAATGTCGCCTGCACATGGTCGTGCCTTGATGTACGCGGCTCGTTCCCAAGTTCGGCCCAGACTTTCATAATATCGCTCTGCCGCTTCCATGGCCAGACAGACCGGGGTTACTGCCGGGTCCGGCCGCAGGCGCAAGTCTGTTCGAAAAACGTAACCATCAGCGGTTTTTTCACTTAGCGTAGCGCAGAAATTTCGCGTGGCTCGTACCATGCCGTGCCGCGCCTCGTAAAAGTCGTCCGGGTCAAAGCGGGTTTCATCGAACAACACTATCAGATCAATGTCCGAGCTGTAGTTCAGCTCGTGCGCCCCCATTTTGCCCATAGCCAAAATTACCATCCCGCCGGCCGTCTCAATGTCGTCTGGCGACAAACCCGGCAACTTGCCACGCTGGATCAATTTCTCAATCTCAGTTTTCGCGGCAACATCAGCAGCAATGGAGCCAAAGTCAGTCAACGCTGCAGTGACCTTTTCCAGTGGCCATGCTCCCGCAAGGTCAGCTAGCGCTGTTAACAAAGCAACGCGTCGTTTTGCCAGACGCAAACCGGGCTTTAATTGATCTGAAGGTAAGTCGCGGACTGCCGTCATAACATCGGCTAAAGCCATATCAGGCCCCTGCAACGCCTCGGACAGCCAGTCGCCATCTTGCTCGATCAACCCTTTCAAATAGGGACTGGAGCCTGCTGCACCTGCAACCAAGTCTGACTGTTCGCGCGTTAAACCCTGAAGCGCAGCGCGAATTTCTTCACCCAGCGACACATCGTAGGCACGGGGGAGCCGTTCAATGGACAACGCTGAGTTCATTGGCGCTCCAAGGGGGTATCTTGGCTGAAACTGTTAACCCAGACATCATGCCGCTTTTCCCATAAGGATGAAATCAGCATCACCTCGGTCATAACGGCACCGGGACGTTCATAATCGGCCCGATAAGACAGCAATACGACGTCATTCGTCAAAACGCGCAACTGAGCCTCGCTAAGTTCGAAACTCGCCATGGTAGGGGCATTTGCGAATTGCCCAACATGATCATCCCTATTGGCGAAACCAGTAGGGTAAACCCCAAGGAAATCCGGACTCAAAAGCGCTCGGTCTGCTTGGGCGTCTCCCTCGACCAGCGCAGTCCAAACCCTTTTCTCTAAAGCAAGAATTTCGTCCAGCGACGGAGGTGAATTGTTATCAATATTTTGCATGATCGGAAAGTGCGCCTGATACCTAGGGACGTCAACCATTCTGGTCGCAGATCTAAAATGTAAATCTTTTTCACATTCCCCCTTGCAACGTGTCATTCGCCCCCCATTTAGAGAATGTAAACAGAATTTACATCAACCCGGAGACAACAAATGACCGCACTTTCCGACACCGCCGTCCCGAAAAACCCGGGATGGATATACCGAGCCGAAACCTGGATGGACAGCAAAGGAAAAGGTGCCTGGATCGCTGCGATGGTCCTTGGTTTTATCTTTTTTTGGCCCGTTGGCCTTGCCCTTTTGGCTTATATGATCTGGAGTAAACGCATGTTCAGCAAGTCCTGTAGCCGTCGTTCTTCTTGGAACAGTCACATGAGCGCGATGAAACCCTCTGGCAACACAGCCTTTGATGCCTACAAAGCTGACACTCTGGCCCGCTTGGAGCGTGAGCAACAAGAGTTCGAGGCCTTCCTTCGCCGTTTGCGTGACGCCAAGGACAAGGCAGAGTTTGACCAGTTCATGAACGAACGCGCTCGCGAAAATCATGATGAACCGGATAGCGGTGAGCGAGCCTGACCCAGTCTTGCCCTGTCCCGTACTTCGGGACAGGGTGAAATAGATTTCACACTTGGACTTACCCTAATGACCCATCTACCCGATCCTGACAGTCAGCCAGAATTCTATCAATCAGTGGCGACCAAACGCTTTTTTGCGTGGCTATTCGACATAGCGTTCGTTTCGTTGCTTTGCACCGTTGCGATTTTGCTGACCTTTGGTCTTGGTTTTTTTGTCCTTGCGCTGATTTACGCGGTGGTTAGTTTCGTTTATCGCGTCGTCACGATTGCGAACGGTTCAGCCACGTTGGGAATGCGGTTTATGGGTATCGAACTGCGCGACGCATTCGGTTCACGCATGGATACGGGTAAGGCTGTGGCCCATACTGCAGGCTATTTCGTTAGCATGGCCTTTCCAGTGCTTCAGATTATCTCGGTTATCATGATGTTAACCAGTGCCCGCTGTCAGGGCTTGACCGACGCATTTCTCGGCACGGTTATGATCAATCAGCGCGCTTAAAGCATACTTTGCGTGAATCACTTGGCGCGTTCCAAAAGCATTGCTATCATCCCGTCGCGGGAGACACGGGACCCTCATGCGACACACGCTGCCAATAGCGCCACAATTTTATGTGACGGCACCACAGCCTTGCCCTTATCTTGAGGGCAGGATGGAGCGTAAACTGTTCACAGCGCTTCAGGGTGAAGGTGCTGATCAGTTGAATAACTGCCTTTCACAGCAAGGTTTTCGCCGTTCGCAAAACGTGTTGTACCGACCTTCTTGCACCGATTGCGCTGCATGCTTGTCGGCGCGGATTGACGTCTCGGCATTTTGTCCCGGCAAAAGCCAACGCCGGGTGATCAAGCGTAACGCTTATCTGAAACGCCGTGCGACCTCGCCTTGGGCAACCGACGAGCAGTTTGATTTGTTCCGCCGTTATCTTGATGCTCGTCACGCTGATGGCGGCATGGCTGATATGGATGTTTTCGAGTTCGCGGCCATGATCGAAGAGACACCTATCCGCAGCCGGGTGGTTGAATACGCCGATCCTGAGACGGGTGCATTAATAGCGGTAAGTTTGACCGACGTCCTGGATGACGGGCTTAGTATGGTTTATTCCTTTTACGACCCACTGAAACAGCAGGACTCTTTGGGCACTTACATGATCCTCGATCATATTGAGATCGCCCGCGAAGCAGGATTGCCCTACGTCTATCTGGGCTACTGGGTACCGGGCAGCCCGAAGATGGGATACAAAGCCAAGTTTTCTGGTTTCCAAGCTTATTTTATGGGAGATTGGCAGAAGATAAGAGAACCCGAGCGGTTTACGGATATGGTGCATCACCCACTGTCTTCGCCGCCAATCGCCGAGCAAGTCGCCAATATCCAGTTACCAGATCGTCACCCGACCAAAGGTTAACTTTGGATGAGGCAAAACCTTCATGCGGTTACGCTCGTGGTGCCGGATTATGACGCCGCAATTAACTTTTACACCGGTGTTTTGAACTTTAACCTTAGTCAAGATATCGACCTCGGTAGTGGAAAACGCTGGGTATTGGTAACTCCACCAGGATCTTGCAGCGGTTCACTATTGTTGGCACAGGCCGATGACGACCTACAATTCGCCTCAATTGGAAACCAAACCGGCGGGCGAGTGGGTTTCTTTCTTGAAACTGACAATTTTGAACGCGACTACAAAGCAATGCGAAGCCTCGGAGTGACGTTTGAGGAACAACCCCGTTACGAACCCTACGGCACTGTAGCTGTCTGGAAAGACCCATTTGGTAACCGCTGGGACCTGATTGAGTTTAATGACTAAGTATAACTTTGAACTCTGCTTGTTCTGTCGCTAAAAGCTACCATTCGTATTGAACTGGAGCGTGACACAGGTTCGCAAAAAATCGATGGGCTTCACAAAGGGTATCAACAAGTTAGCTTATAGCAATGCTCTTTCGCGTCTCAACTACTTTACTATCTCGTCGACCGAGAATTTTTAGTCTACCGAATTAAACCTGACGGAAATCTCGACTGAGTCATTTCCATCGGCGTATCAACAGACATCAATGAAAAAGGGCGCGCGCCGCCCCCTTTTCTTGGCCCTATTTTCATTCCTCCGATCAGTTCGGGATCAGATCCGGAACAATTGTCACGATCGTTGGGAAGAACCACAAGATGGCAATTCCAACCACTTGAATGACCACGAACGGAATTATTCCCCGATAAATATGGCCAGTTGTTACCTCTTTAGGTGCCACGCCTCTGAGGTAGAACAACGCGAACCCAAATGGTGGCGTCAGGAACGAAGTCTGAAGGTTCACTGCCACCATGATGGTTACCCATTTGGGGTCAAACGACCCGCCGTAGATAACCGGGCCTACAATGGGTATCACGATGTATATGATTTCGAGAAAATCCAGGACAAACCCCAAAATGAACAGCACAAGCATCACGATCAGGAAGACTGTGAACTCGTTGTCAAAACTCTTGAGGAACTGCTGGATATAATGCTCACCGCCAAACGATATGACCACGAGGTTCAGCAATTGCGATCCAATCAAGATGGTAAAGACCATCGATGTTACTTTGGCAGTTTCTCGTACGACCGGAGTGAGCACTCCGCTTGAGAACAGGACCCAGCAGCCGAACAGCAGGCCGAACAACGCGAAGATGTAAGCGGCGTAGGCAA
Organism: Ruegeria sp. BHSA163; assembly: GCF_059613365.1. Classification (NCBI taxonomy): domain Bacteria; kingdom Pseudomonadati; phylum Pseudomonadota; class Alphaproteobacteria; order Rhodobacterales; family Roseobacteraceae; genus Ruegeria; species Ruegeria sp. BHSA163. The sequence goes on along the minus strand of NZ_JBXWSJ010000007.1, from coordinate 113,501 downwards.
CGATAAACGCAATCCAGGTTTCTACGGTCACGCCACCCTGATTGATGCGAAGGTCAAAATTCACACCCATCAGCAACGCGATGATCACTGCAAAGGTTGACCAGATGATGACTTTACCAGATCGGCCTTGATCTTGCAGTTTCCTATATGCCGCGAGCATGATTGCCCCACCAGCGCCCAATGCTGCAGCAGGTGTCGGATTGGTTATGCCGCCAAGTATCGAACCAAGCACAGCGATGATCAGAACCAGCGGTGGGAAAACCACCCTGATCAAGTCATTGGTCGCGCAGCGTGCCGCTGCCTCTTTGCAGCCGTATGCAGCCAAAGCAAAAGGCAAAGCCAGCAACAGGAATGTCGCCCCCGATGATGTGGTCGGCGATATCAACAATATGTCAAACAGCAACATCAGCACCAGACCGATGGCTCCGACGATCAGCGGTTGTGCAGCGCGCGACGGTGCGATGCCTCTGGCCATCGCCAGCATGAGCCCAAGCAATACGACAACAACAGCCACGCCGTTTCCGATCGGCGCTGCCGAAGCAATTTTTGCTTCGCGAGCCGCCACCAATTCTTCTTCGCTCAGACGTTCAGCGCTGGCGGCACCTCCTGCGGCGTCAATTTCCTCCTGCTCAGCGACGGCCTGATCCCACGCGGATTGGCCATGAAGCTCGATCATCGACGCCTGACACTCGGGTGACACGTTGGTACGCAGCGATGCGCCCTCAGAAACGTCTGAAAAGGCTGAAACTGAGATATTTTGGCTGCCAATCACACCCGCGCTGCCAAGCAGAACCGCACCGACTATTATCGCGACCGGTACTCCCAACAGCCAAGTCAAACCTTCGGAACGGGTGATGGGTTCGCCTGTTCCTCCTGAAAGTTCAACTGCTGGAGCTTTCTCTGGGTTTAACAATGCATAGCCAAACGCATAAAGCGCATACAGCAGCGCCAGCATTATACCCGGCAACAAAGCTGCCTGGAACAAAGTCCCAACTGATACCACGGCTGGCTCACCAAGGTATGTTAACGCGTCAGTACATCCAGCCTCGACCGCGCGGGTTTCTTGCGCCGTCGAATAAAGATCGCCAGCCAATGTCCCCAGCAGTACGATCACAATCGAAGGTGGAATAATTTGCCCAAGCGTACCCGAGGCGGCAATGACACCTGTGGCCAACTCTGGCGAGTAGTTGTTGCGCAACATGGTTGGCAAGGCGAGCAGACCCATGGTCACAACGGTCGCGCCTACGATTCCGGTCGATGCCGCCAAGAAAGCACCCACAACCACAATTGACACGGCCAGTCCGCCCGGCAGTGGGCCAAAAACCCGCGCCATCGTGGTCAATAGGTCGTTGGCAATCTTAGACCTCTCCAAAGTGATGCCCATCAGGACAAACATCAAAACCGCCAGAAGTGTTTCAATGGATTGTCCGGCCAACACACGCTCATTCATTCGGTTCACAATGAACGAGACGTTGCGGTCCAGTGCAGTTTCCCATCCAGCCGGGAACACCGGCTCGCCGATTCTTGGCAAGTCCGGATATCGGAAGACGGATATTATGTCCGGTTTGACCCCTGAATTCACAAGGTCTCGGTAGGCTTGCGAGCCTGTGTCAATCGCCTGATGAACGAGCAATCCAGCGCTGTCCAACGCCGCAATTATTCCGAAAGAAATAACACCCGCTCCACCAATGGCAAATGCCACTGGGAACCCAGAAAGAATACCACCAAAGAGGCAGAAAAATACGATAATCAGGCCTATCTCGACGCCATCAAGTCCGAATAGCATTGTCTTGGTCTCCGTCCCTAGTGTGCGCCTTCGTAGGCTTCTTCACCATCGCCTAGGCTGTCTTTGTCGAGGTATTTTCCAACGCTTTCAGGCCCTTCAACGTATTCCAGATAGGATCTGTAAAGGAATGCAATGGCGTGCAAGAACACCATGCCCGCAAACGCGACCAGTAGAATCTTGAAAAGGAAGTATGCGTTGAAACCGTTTGGGCTGAAGCCAATGGTTTCAACGTTCCAGCGCAAGGCACGAGACTTCATTACAAGGCGATCCAACGTATCGCTGGCCGAGGGTTTCGGAACGATCAAGTGGCGCCACATAAAGTACCAGCCGTACATCCAAGTCAGCACAGCCATTGGCATCATGAACAGAACCGATCCCAGCATATCAATGACACGTTTGGTTCTATGACTGACCCCGGCATAGATCAGGTCCACGCGAACGTGACCGCCCTGCACGAATGTGTAGGTGCAGCAGAGACAGACGACCATGGCATTATAAAGTTTCAGCTCTTCAGCATACCAACTGATATCCATTTGAAACGGGATACCCAGACCAAACGCCATGTCTGGCCGTGCAAACACGCGTTGCATGAAAACGATCACGATCTGCTGAATAACCATCAAAAGGCCAGCCCATGCAAAGAAACGTCCCGTGGTGTTGGCAAAGCCTTCGAGACCGCGGACCATGCCCCACATGAAATTCCGGTAGTAAAGGCCGATTGCCGTCAGAACCAAAAAAAGTGTGAACACAACAAAGAAAAACTCTACAGAACCACCGTAGTAGACAAAGCGCATGATTGCTTCTTTGTCCGACCAATTCAGCCAGAGCTGCGGATGCGTAATGGCGTATCCAAAATTATAAAAGGCTTCGGCAATGTTCTGAATGAACCATATCAGTCCATTCCACAGGGCGCCGAAAAACGAGATGCCGTTATCGTCCTGCATGTTGTCCCCAGGTCGTCTCGGTTGCACTGCTGTTTATCGTGGTATGGTCATGTCCGAGCATGTGCAACGGGTAAGGTTTCCCCGCGTCCGCGGAGAAACCAGTTAATTTTTGGTTATGAGTGTTAGCCGCGAACGCGATCGCGCTGCGCGGTGTAGGCACCCGACGAAAGGTTCAACCATGCCGACGAAGCAGCCATCGAGTCCATGGCGCTGTCGTGAATTTTCTTGAACAGTTCGTCGCCCATATTTTCGTCCAGAACTTCCTGGCTTGCAGTACCGAACGCGTCCCAGACAGTATCCGGGAATTCCATGACTTTAACGCCGCCCGCCTGCAGACGCTGCAATGCAGCGCCATTGTTGGCCAGGAATTGAGCTAGGTTCCACTGGTGCGCTTCGCCTGCCGCGATCTCGATAATCTTTTGCTGAGCGGGTGTCAGGCTGTCAAAGACTTCTCGGTTGGTCGCCAGCGAAAGACCCGCACCCGGCTCATGGAAGCCCGCTGTGTAATAAGTCTTTGTGATTTCCTGGAAACCAGCCTTTTCGTCTGCCCAGGGACCGATCCACTCGGTTCCGTCGATCGCGCCTGATGACAGAGCCTGATAAACTTCCGAGCCCGGAATATTCTGTACCGACGCCCCAAGTTTGCCCAGCGCCTTGCCACCCAGACCAGGCATACGGAACTTCAAGCCGTTGAAATCATCGGGGCTATTGATCTCTTTCGAGAACCAGCCGCCTGCCTGAGCACCAGTGTTACCGGCAAGGAAAGACTTAAGGCCAAAAATCTGACCCAGCTCGTCATGCAGTTCCATACCGCCATCGTGGTAGTACCAGTTTACCAGCTCTTGAGCAGTCATTCCGAACGGAACAGCTGTAAAGAAGGCATAGCCCGGATGCTGACCGACAAAGTAGTAGTCAGCCGCGTGATACATATCGGCTTGACCGGACGATACCGCGTCAAACACTTCGAACGCGCCAACCAGTTCGCCAGCCGCTTTGATATCAACTGTCAGATTGCCGTCCGACATCGCGGTGATGCTGTCGGCGCAGCGCTGAGCGCTGTCGAAAACGCCTGCTAGGCCACGACCCCACGAGGTAACCATTGTCAAAGTGCGCTTGCCCTGAGCATAGGCTGGTGCTGCCAGCGCTGTAGCTGCGGCTGCAGATCCACCAAGTGCTGACGTTTTAAGAAACTTACGGCGATCCATGTGAGTGATCCTCCCCTTCATAATTCACGACCCGAGCGAAGCCCGGACCAATTGATCTCAGTGCGCGCCAGCCTACTGACACTCGATTGAAAGTGAATACCAAGAACTACGTAGCTGAGCCTGTTTTTTGCTACTCAACGCTGAAAATCAGGGCTGTTTTGCGTTTTGTAACCCCAGTCTTCAGTTCTTTGACACCGGATTCGCCCAATCTTTTTGCAATTTTCCGCTGGCTTGCGTATCGATTCGTCTATGAGGGGATTTCGTAACTTAATTTCGCTGACCTACGGACAGAAGCTGTCGCTCGTGGCAGCAATCCCCCTGATCGTGGCAGTGGCAGCTATTGCGTTTTTTGTCGCGTACGAAGCCCGTGCAACCGCCGAAAGGGAAATTCAGGCGTTAGAGCGCCGATTGGTCGAAGCGAAGAAAATCGAGTTGCGTAATTACGTGACACAAGCGCGCAACGGATTCGCATATATTTACGGGCGGGCCTCACCTGAAGATCAGGCTGCGAAAACACTGGTCACTCAAATTCTGTCTGCCATGATTTACGGAAAGGACGGCTTTTTTTTCGTTTATGATTATGAAGGCAACAACCTCGTAAGCCCTCGCCAGACTGAATTTATCAACCGAAATTGGGTTGGTTTGACGGACAGTGACGGAACACCTGTCGTTGACGAATTCATCCGCCTCGCCCGACAAGGCGCAGGATGGCACAGTTTCATGTGGCAGAAACCGTCGACCGGGGAAGAAGCACAAATGATCGCGTACGTCGTTGGTTTGCAGGATTGGCGCTGGGTGGTTGGAACCGGAGTGTTCATTGATGACATCGTCGCCACGGTGGCAAACGCACGCGCCGAAGTCGAAGCCCGTGTTCAGCGAACATTCCTATATATCGGCGGAATCGTACTTGCTGCGGTGCTGATCGTTTTCGCCTCGGGCATGTTGCTGAACTTCCGTGAGCGCAGGCTGGCTGACGCCAAACTCAAAGAACTGACCCAACGCGTTTTCGATGCACAAGAAGAAGAACGTGGTCGAGTGGCACGTGAACTGCACGACGGTATCAGCCAGATATTAGTCGGCGTCAGATATGCGCTGGACAACGCCCGGCGACGACTTTCGCGGGGTGATGATGAAGGCGCGCGGGTGCCATTGGACAAAGGTATAGAAAACTTAGGCAGCGCCATCACGGAAGTTCGGCGCATAAGCAGAGACCTACGCCCTGGTGTTCTGGATGATTTGGGCCTTGGGCCAGCGCTCAAAGCTCTGACCGACGACTTTCGCGAACGAACCGGGATCGAAACTGAATTTTCGACGGTCGTATTCCGTAACAGGCTGGATCAGGACAGCAAGATCGCCCTTTATCGGATTGCCCAAGAAGCTTTGACAAATATTGAGCGCCATTCCGGTGCGACACATGTAACTATAGATTTGCGTGGTCACAAAAAGGGCGCGACCATGAGGATCACCGACAACGGTCATGGCTTACCCAACGGCCCGGATCGAGTCAGCACAGGCATCGGCCTGCGAAACATGCAAGAACGAATCGAACAGCTTGACGGATCGCTGCGTATTCTGTCATCCCGCGGGGCACGCGGCGGCACGGTAATCGAAGCGAGCCTACCACTGAGTCACTTGCTTTCTCCACAGGAAGAAGATGCAACTCCGAAACGAAAGGCCGGTTCCTGATGACGAACGCGATCCGAGTCCTGATCGTAGACGACCACCCCATGGTCGCCGAAGGGATCCAATCTTTATTGGAAAGCTATGACGAGATTGAGGTCGTTGGCACCCTGTCTAACGGGCAAGAGGCCGTAGATCAGGTAACTACTTTATTGCCAGATGTAATCCTGATGGACCTTAATATGCCAGGCCTTGGAGGGCTGAGCGCAACCGAAATCATCTTAGAGCGCCTGCCGGAAACGCGCGTTCTAATCCTGTCGATGCATGACAGCCCGGAATATATCTCGACCGCGCTGAGCCATGGTGCCCGCGGCTATGTACTCAAAGATGTCCCTACGGATGAGATCAAACAGGCCATCGACGCGGTTATGCGAGGTGACAAATACCTTTGCACCGGGGCCAGCGGTTCGCTGAAACCCAAGCAGGATAATGCACGAGAAGCTCTGACTGGGCGTGAACAAACCATCCTGCTGGAACTGGCGCAGGGCAAATCCAACAAAGAGGTTGCGTTGGGTTTGGATATTTCAGTTCGCACGGTCGAGACGCACAGAAAGAACATAAAGCATAAGCTTGGCATCTCGTCGACTGCTGGCCTGACCCGATACGCACTGGAACACGGAATGCTGCAAGGAACCGGCCATAGTTTCTGACAGGGTTGCTTGAGGCTCTCAAGACAAGGGCAACGATTATGCCGATGGTCGCGCGCCAACGGCCTGCCCAAAGAAAACCAAAGTGCCATCTTCGTCGATTACGTGAAACTCTCGCTGATGATAGGGTTGATTGAATGGCGGTCGAACGCGACCCGGTGGCAAATCGGACAAGTTAGGTTCCAATTGTGCGTACAGCTCATCAATACCCATAACATCGATGTAAAATGACTGATTATCCCCCAACGGTCGCCCGTCAGGTCGTTTCGGGCATTCAAGAAGGCGGATCGCGACACTACCATTTCTGAGAAATGCGTAATTTTCCTGTCTAAAGGTGCAGGAAAATCCAAGGCGGTCACAATAGAAGTCGATTTGGTTTTGCAACGAAGAACACAAAACAAACGGCGTCAGCTGCACAATTTCAGACACGTGGCCCTCCATAGTAAGTGACGAGCGCAACTTTTTCGGCGACCGTCTAATCCAGAAGTCGGTCTTTCCGAATACCTTCCCGTTCATAATGTTGTGGTAAAACGCGACCGTATAGTTGTCGGGTCCTCTCGACGCCCCCGCACATTCCCTCAGCCTCGACAAATGAGAAAATACCAACGTAGCGCCTCCGTTCGCCTTCGACCGGCGCAACACGATGCAATGAATATCGGCCCTTGAATATCTGCAAATCGCCAGGCTGCAGATCCAGATGCCGGACCTGGCTCGTGTTTCCGTCTAAAACAGAAGCTACTGCGTCAAAGTTTTCCTCTTTGGAAGTACGGAGGTTGGGCACATATTGAAACGCACCACCCTTTTCACCATTCTGAATGGCCAAGGTTACAGTGTAATTGTTCGTATCGAAATGCCATGGGAATCCTTGCCCTTTTTCCACGACATTAATGATTACGTCAGCCAGCGGATCGTCGTACCGAAAAAAATGCTCTTTCGGTTCGTCTAGCGCTGCCCGGATGAAAGGTAAAAATGATGCATCCTCGTAAATACGGCGCAGCGGACCAGATTTGGCAAAATTATCTGCAGGCACAAACGCGTTGGAGCGTTCATAAAAACGGCGTATTGGGTGCCCGACCCCGAAACGCGTATCGTCTTTGGTAAAGTAAGCGTTCGTGCGATTAAAGGAACGGTGCGCCTTGTCAGAGACTCCGTCTGCTTCGCTCAATATATGATTAAGGCCGTTCTCATGCACGAAACCAGGTAAGACTGCGCAGCCTTCCTCGTTTAGATCACGGCGAAGATCATTGATCATCTGAGTGTAACCCCACGAATCCGGACGATCGATTGGGTATCGCCCGAGGTCAACCAGATCCTGCAGCATGATCCGCTCCTCCATTTTTTTCGCTGTCAGGTTCAGATTGTCTGAACACGACATGTCGATCATGCCCGTTTCGGACATAGACCTGACGTTTTCAGACCTGAAAAATCCCACGGGTCGCAATCAAAAGAGGCTCAAATTTCGCGGAAATTCCCGACACAGGTCACTTTACGCAATAAAATGTCGCAAAAATCACCTTTTCCGTTAGGAAATTGGGTCGATTGCCTGTTGACGGCCCCTGCCCCCGAACATAATGTCGCCTGCAAGCTAAGAAGGAGCCTCTGGCGATGAGAGCGCTAGTCGTAATCGTAGGAAACAAGCGCATGGGCCGGTAACGGTAAGCCATAATCGACCCCATGCGCCTCCGAAGACCTCGGAGGCTTTTTTTTTGCTGAATGCAAGACACATGTCGCGAACGGAGCAAAGCAGATGACACGTGAGATGACCGGCGCAAAAATGGTTGTTCAGGCCCTCAAGGATCAGGGCGTGGATACGGTATTCGGGTACCCCGGTGGCGCCGTCCTACCGATCTATGACGAGATATTTCTGCAAAACGACATTAGGCACATTCTGGTACGGCACGAACAGGGCGCGGTTCATGCAGCCGAAGGTTATGCCAGGTCGACCGGCAAGCCGGGCGTGGCCCTTGTTACATCAGGCCCGGGCGCTACGAATGCCGTTACCGGCCTGACTGACGCGTTGATGGACTCGATCCCGATTGTCGTCCTGACTGGTCAGGTTCCGACCTTCATGATTGGCTCTGACGCGTTTCAAGAAGCTGACACGGTTGGCATTACCCGCCCGTGCACCAAACATAATTGGCTGGTAAAAGACACAGATTCTCTTTCAGGAACCATGCACGAGGCATTCCACGTTGCCACGTCTGGTCGCCCGGGCCCTGTTTTGATCGACATCCCCAAGGACGTTCAATTCGCCACAGGCGAATACTCGGCACCAAAACCTTCGACCTCGCACTACCAGCCGGTACTGAAGGGCGATCTTGAAGAAATCACCGAACTTGTTGCGGCAATAGAAACTGCCAAGAAGCCAATATTCTATACTGGCGGCGGCGTTATCAATTCCGGCCCTGCCGCAAGTCAGCTTTTGCGCGAACTTGTCGACAGCACGGGATTTCCGATCACGTCGACACTCATGGGGTTGGGTGCCTACCCTGCCTCTGGTGAAAACTGGCTTGGGATGCTGGGGATGCATGGCCTTTATGAGGCCAATCTGGCGATGCATGACTGCGATCTGATGATCAATATTGGCGCACGTTTCGACGACCGGATCACCGGGCGCATCGATGCGTTTTCACCCAACTCCAAGAAGGCACATATCGATATCGATCCGTCCTCGATCAACAAAGTGATCCGCGTAGACATTCCGATTGTTGGTGACGTTGCACATGTTCTGGAAGACATTCTTAAAGTCTGGAAAGCACGAGGCCGCAAAACAGACTCAGCGAATGTAAAAAAGTGGCAGAACCAGATAGCGGAATGGCGGAAGGTCAACTGCCTTGCATTTACCAACAGTGAAAAGTCGATCAAGCCACAATATGCGCTGCAACGCCTTGAGGAGTTGACCAAAAAACACGACCGTTATGTCACGACTGAGGTTGGGCAACACCAAATGTGGGCGGCACAGTATCTGGGTTTCGAAGATCCAAACCGCTGGATGACATCCGGCGGGCTCGGGACCATGGGCTATGGCTTTCCTGCGTCAATAGGTGTGCAAATGGCGCATCCGGACGCCTTAGTGATAAATGTTGCGGGCGAAGCATCGTGGCTGATGAACATGCAGGAAATGGGCACCGCTGTGCAATATCGCCTGCCGGTAAAGCAGTTCATACTCAACAATGAGCGCCTTGGCATGGTCCGTCAGTGGCAGGAGTTGTTGCACGGCGAGCGGTATTCGCACAGCTGGTCAGAGGCTCTGCCCGATTTTGTAAAACTCGCCGAGGCGTTTGGAGCAAAGGGTATTCTATGTTCTGATCCCGCGGACTTGGACGAAGCGATCATGGAAATGATCAATTACGATGGCCCGGTCATCTTTGATTGCGTTGTTGAAAAACACGAAAATTGTTTCCCAATGATACCGTCAGGCAAAGCACATAACGAGATGCTTTTGGGCGAGGCAGAGACACAAGGCGTTATTCAGGCGGGTGGTGCTGTTCTCGTATGATCCGGCCAATGAAGGTGAGTGTGACGCGGCCTGCAAAGTGCACAAATAGAAGGTAAAAGTGATGGCCCACACGGGAATCGCAGACGCACAGGAGGTGGACGAGGCCTCGCTACGACTGCAAGTCTTCGATACGCGTCGGGGATGGCAGTTAGGTATTTTAATGCCCGCGTTTGTATTGACGATGTTTGTCACCTGGATTTTCAGCGGGTTAGCAAGCATCATCGACGCTGATGTAACATCGTTCAACAATGATTTCCGCATTTTCTGGGGTGCAGCACGGCTGGCAATCGTTGACACCCCTTTAGCGGCTTTTGACATAGACAAACTCGCAGAAATGCACGGCGTCAGCGATGGGCGATGGATGCCGTGGTCGTATCCGCCATCCTATCTGGTCGCGCTGATGCCCTTGGGGATGATGTCCTTTCCTTTGGCTTGGGGCGTTTTCAGCGTTTTGTCGATGCTGGCTATTGCTGCCGCCACGCGCCCGTTCACCAAAGGTCATCCCCAGGTTTGGTTAGCCTTTGCTTTCGCCCCAGCCTATTTGCCGCCCCTGTTTATGGGGCAGAACAGTTTGATTTGGGCAGCGGGCCTTTTGGCTGCCTTGGCTGCAATAAAAGACAATAGGCCGGTTATCGCAGGCGTCCTTATCGGCTTGCTTACCCTAAAGCCTCAGTTGGGTATCCTTATCCCTATCGCACTGATCGCCAGCGGCGCATGGCGTACATTTGTTTCAGCTTCTGTGACCACCATAATGCTGTCCGTCGGCGCGACGCTAATTGTTGGTGTAGAGTATTGGTCCGAGCTACGCGAAATGATGGAGATTCATTTCAGCGTCATTAAAAGCACAAGTGCAGTGAATGATCTTATGGTCAGCCCATTTGGCGTACTCGCCGGATTGGGGATGCAGGTTTCAACTGCACTAACGATTCAGTGGTGTTTCACCGCCGTAGCCGCAGCAACAGTCGCCATAGCGTGGCGTAGCCCTGCGGTTGGGTTCGACTTGCGCGCTGCTGTCCTCATCATAGCGATATTATTGTCTACACCTTATCTCTGGTACTATGAGTCCGCGCTTTTGGCCCCTGCCGCGCTTTTCCTACTTCGAGCAGGTGTTCTGAAACCCAACCTGCTGGGACTGTTGCTAAGCGCTGCAATGTGGCTTGGGCTTTCCCCTGCTTTGATGCTGGTCGTGTTCGGTTTCGAACCGTCTTTTCGCTATTCTTTTGCACCTATTGTGCTTTTGGCTTTTGCAACCTGTTTCTGGGCCGTAATCCACCGCTTGGGAGCGGCTGGTTCTACGCCTGACAATCTGGAGGAACATCCATGACCCCGCTGAACATCGTCAAAGGTTCCAACCGCCATTCGGCCTACAATCTGCGACCGACCTTTTCTGACGAACAAGAACGACACACAATTGCTTTGCTGGTTGAAAACGAACCCGGTGTTTTGGCCCGGGTTATCGGATTGTTTTCCGGCAGGGGTTATAACATCGAAAGCCTGACGGTGGCCGAGGTCGATCATACTGGCCACCTGAGCCGGATCACAATCGTGACCACCGGTACACCGCAAGTTATCGAGCAGATCAAAGCGCAACTCGGTCGAATTGTGCCTGTGCATGACGTACACGATCTGACCGTCGAAGGGCCTTCGGTCGAGCGCGAGCTAGCCATCGTCAAAGTTGTTGGCGAAGGCGACAAACGGGTCGAGGCCCTGCGCCTGGCGGATATTTTTCGCGCTAATGTTGTAGATAGTACGCTGAACTCGTTTATTTTCGAGATTACCGGTGCGCCGGACAAGATCGATGCATTTGCGGACCTCATGCGCCCACTCGGTTTAGTCGAGGTCGCCAGAACTGGTGTCGCAGCCCTTCTTCGCGGCGATTGATCATTCTCGACGCACCTTGTCCCGTTCGGAATATATCCGGCGGGCCGAGTTGTAGTTGCAATATGTTCGTTTTGATCTTCACCCAGTAGTCTTGCTGGGGGCCTAATGACTCTACCCTAAAAAATGCATGAAATTGTTTATGCAAAACACCATAAAGCCTATTGCGTTTGCCATTTTGGTCGTTAGCTTATGTACCGCAAAGTGGCGAATCTGACGTCCTATGTAGTCTTTTTTGTGATTATGACTGTTATTCGGTCATTTTGTCCGAGCGGTCGTGTTTTCCTGCAGTGTTAGAAAATTTTGGACGGACATGGCCGATACCATTCGCAGCCCTAAAGAATTGCGCAATATGTTTGGGGCTAACTTACGGCGCCTAGCGCAGGTTTATCCTTCTGTCGCCGCTTTGTGCCGACAACTTGGCATAAATCGTACCCAGTTTAACCGGTACCTTTCAGGGGAAAGCTTTCCCCGGCCTGATGTGCTTGACCGAATATGCCGATTTTTCGAAGTAGATGCCCGAATTCTGCTGAAGCCCTTGGACGACATAGATCCTCAACTGAGTTATCCGTCCGCAGAAGTGTTTGAGAACTTCCTGACATCAAAGGCTCAACCTTCTTTACCGCCGGGTTTTTTTTGGATGACAGAGACCCATTCAAGCGCCAAACAAGAAGAGTGTAGTCGGCTTTTATTCATACGCAGGGTCGGCCAGACGACCGTGTTAAGAGGTTATGAATCAAGGCAGATAATGCCGGACACACCGACATATTTGCGTGAACTTCAGGGCATTGTTTGTCATGCAAACGCACAGGTTTGTGTTTTGATGTCTCGACGCGGAGGACAAGACAGCCGCGTCATGGTTGTCTCGGAACAGCTAGGTGAAAGCACCTCTATATGGTTCGGCTATACGTCGTATTTGTCCGGAACTGATGATCGCCCTTCGGTCGTTCGCCCAACCAAGCTGTTGTTTTTGGGGGGTAACCTCTCAATGGCGATTAAACTGTCTCGGGTTTCGTCAAAAGTTTCAGGGCATGCAAAACTCGGCCACCCGGAATTGGATTCAGTTACCGATGGTTAGCCTGTCTGCTGCGACATGTATTATCAGTCACCAGCCGAACTCGGTGAATTCGAAATGTCGCCCTCTGTTATCAAGCGATAAAGGTGCCAACTGGCATGCCCTAATATTGGCAGGGCCACCAATAGACCTAAGAACCAAGGTATCATCGCTAAAAATGTGACTATCGAGATAAAGGCACCCCACATTAGCATAACCCAAAAATTCGTCCTGACATAAGAGTAGCTGGCGATCATTGCAGTCACGAAGTCCAGCTCTCGATCCAACAGCATCGGTATCGACAACACCGATATCATAAATAAAATTAACGCGAATACCGCACCCACCGCCGTGCCGAATGCCAACATGGTCAATCCGTTTAGGGTCAAAAGAACTTCGGGCGAAGACGAGATATTTGTCATTGTTGAAAGGCCCAAGAACAATGCAAAGATCATGTGCCCCAGGAAAAACCAAAACAAAAACATGACAACTATGATAGCGCAGATCGAGGGTAATTGCCGACTGGTTTGCTGAAGCACCACGCCGAAGATCGCATTGAAACTCAGCGGTTCGCCCTGTTCCAATCGGCGTGACACCTCATAAAGCCCGACAGCGGCAAATGGCCCCAACAAAGGAAATCCAATCGCTGCCAGAACCAGCCAAAATGAAGTTCCCGTCTTCACCGTAATCCAGGCCATAATCCAGCCAGCGATAACATAGAAACCCGCGAACAAAAGTCCAAAAACGGGCGCTTGGCGATAGTCCTGCCAAGCCATGCCCAGGGCCTTCCGTAGCATCGCCGGATCCGCTGATTTCATTGTCGGCACGCCGAAGGGTTTTTCCATTCTTCGGTTCTCCTCCCGAAAGTTGTTGTCACGCAGCAGGTCTGGTTTGCGGCCACTTCGTCGCTTCGTGATAGGCCGCTCCAATTGACAGCAATTTCGCATCGGATTCCCGCGGGCCAAGCAACTGAATTCCCATCGGCAAACCCTGCGCCCCAAAGCCAGCAGGCATAGATAAACACGGCAGCCCTATTAAGCTGACAGGTGTCACGACCTGCATCCAGCGATGATAAGTTTCCATAGGCGTGCTGGCGATTTCTGTTGGATACGGAATATCGACATCGAAAGGCCATACCTGTGCAGCTGGCAGGACAAGCGCATCAAATTCCGCAAACAGTTCTACAGCCTGCCGAAACCACTCGGACCGGACGACACTGGCATTGTGTACATCCATTGCGCTGAAGTTCATTCCTCGCGAAAGTTCCCACTGTGCGCTGTCTTTCAGCAACTCCCGGCGATTGGCCAACGGCATCAATCCTGCTGCAACGCTCCAGGATCGTAAAGTGATCCAGCTGTCCCAAATCCGGTCTGCAGCGAAAGGCGGCGCCAAGTCCTCAACCACCGCACCCAAATCGGAAAACGCTCGCAATGCATCTTTGCAAATATCAAGCACCCCTTCTTCGCATGGAAAGGCCCCTCCCCAGTCGCCAAGCCATCCGATCCGCAGCTCGGACAAATCGGTGTCAGCCAATGGGCTCACTGGAAGGCTCGCACGGCTGAGCGGCTGCCTTGGTTCAGGCCCTGACAGAACATCCAACAATAGCCCCAAATCCTCGGGACAACGCGCCATTGGACCAGCCGTAGACAACTGATGAAGAAAACTGTCGCCAACGGGTTCGGAAGGAACCCGACCCCAACTGGGTCGAAATCCATAGACGTTGTTCCATGCCGCTGGGTTGCGTAGGCTGCCCATCATGTCAGAACCATCAGCAAGTGACACCATGCCTGTTGCTAGTGCTACTGCCGCGCCGCCTGACGATCCCCCGCAGGATCGCGACGGGTCGTAGGGGTTTCTTGTCGCCCCATAAACAGGGTTGAAGGTATGCGACCCAAGTCCGAATTCCGGAGTATTCGTTTTTCCAATCAAAATTGCTCCTGCCTTACGTAAGCGAGACGCAAGCAGGTCATCTGCTTTGGGAACATGATCCCGAAAGATAGGTGATCCCTGAGTCGAAACAACTCCGGCTACATTGACCAGATCCTTGACCGCGATCGGTATTCCGTGAAGTGGCCCCCTGTTGGCGCCTTCGTCCATCGACCGCGCTTCTGCCAGCAAAACCTCAGGTTCCCGAAGGGCGACGATGGCGTTCACGCGCCCGTTCACTTCCCCGATCCGTTCCAACGTTGCGCGCATCAATTCAAGTGCGCTGAGGCGCCCCGATGACAGTTCGCGCTGCAATGAAGTGGCCGAAGTTTGGGCTAAATCCATAAGGCAGAAAAGGCTCTTGTTGTGGGTATCCTGACTCAGCCTATCCGGGGCGCATCATCATTTAAACACGCAGTTTGAATACATCTTTTCCTGCTTTGCCCTACACGCATTTTTGTCTGGCCCGAATTACCCCCGAGTGATTTCGGCATGGAGATATGATTGAATATTCTGCAGGCAGTTTAGTCGCTCTGCGCTTCGGACCTGCTTTTGCCCGCGACATTTAGTGCCAGCGTCGCGGCCATGAAACCATCGAGATCGCCATCCAAAACTCCCTTGGTGTCCGAGGTTTCAAAATTCGTCCGCAGATCCTTGACCATTTGATAGGGCTGCAAAACGTAGGATCTGATCTGATTGCCCCAACCTGCGTCCCCTTTGGCTTCGTGCGCTGCATTGATTTCTGCGTTGCGACGGTCAAGTTCCTGCTGGTACAAGCGCGATTTCAGGGCTTTCATCGCGATGTCCCTGTTTTGATGCTGAGACTTTTCTGAACTCGTCACAACAATCCCAGTTGGAATGTGTGTGATCCGCACCGCCGAGTCGGTCGTGTTAACATGCTGCCCACCTGCACCAGATGATCGGTACGTATCGATACGGATATCCGCGGGGTTTACATCGATCTCTATATTGTCGTCGACCACAGGGTATACCCAAACCGAGCTGAAAGACGTGTGCCGTTTTGCAGCCGAGTCGAACGGCGAGATACGAACCAGCCGATGTACTCCGCTTTCGGACTTTAGCCAGCCATAGGCATTGTGCCCGGAAATTTTGTAGGCTGCGGACTTAATTCCCGCTTCCTCGCCAGCCGTTTCTGATTGGAGCTCGACCGTGTAACCCTTTTTCTCCGCCCAACGAACATACATCCTCGCCAGCATTGAAGCCCAATCACAGCTTTCCGTACCTCCTGCGCCCGAGTTGATTTCGAGGAACGTGTCATTGCCGTCCGCCTCACCATCCAGAAGTGCCTCCAGCTCTTTTTTCGCAGCCTTCGCCTTCAGTTTGGTCAGTGCCTCTTCGGCGTCGGTAACAACCTCCTCGTCTTCCTCCAACTCACCCAGTTCAATCAGTTCGATGTTGTCGTTGAGATCAGTTTTGATCGAATCGTAAGTTTCGATGGCGTCCACCAATAACTGACGTTCGCGCATCAGTTTTTGGGCGCTTTCAGGGTTGTCCCAAAGATTTGGATCCTCGACGCGAGCGTTGAACTCCTCTAATCGGTGTGGCGCCGTCTCATAGTCCATACGCTGCGCCAAAAGCTCCAGCGACTTTTCGATTTCCGTCACTACATTCTGGGTTTCGGCGCGCATGGTCAGGTCCCAACTTGCTCAATCAGGCCTGCGTGATAGCAAGAGCTTTGGGCCACCACAAGACGAGCCGAAATGTTGTGACTGATCCAAGAGACGAGTTTCTTGCCAAATGGCAACTGACCTTTCCAGTTCTGGTCGCTGAAACCGATCAGGCGCAGGTATGGAGGGTTGTACAAGCTGACGGTCGCTTTGCCGCGCTAAAACTGTATCGTCGTTCGGATCGCGGCAACGAGACGCACGGGTCCAGCTTATTACGGCTATGGCAAAGTCGCGGTGCGGTTCGAATTGTCCAAGATGAAAAATCTGCAGTACTTATGGATTGGTTGGATGGGCCATCTCTTGGTGATCTGGCGCGGGCCGGCAGGCCTGATGCTGCACTCGCCGTGCTGGCCAAAATCGCCGGTCGCCTCCATCATGCGCCGGTCGTTAAGGACGCTGAATTGAAACCTCTTCATGAGGTTTTTGACCCCATGTTCTCTTGCCAATTCTCACTTAATTGCCCAAGCGACTTTCGGAGGGATATGGTTCGAGCAATGCATCTGGCGCGAACCCTGCTGACCAGCCAACCGATTGCGACCGCGCTACACGGAGACCTGCATCCTGACAATGTCATTCTAACAGATGATGGCCCACGGGTATTCGACGCCAAAGGGTATCTGGGTGATCCCGCGTTTGAACTCGCAAATGCCCTGCGCCATCCAAAGGGCATGGTCGAACTGGTGCGACAACGAAGTCAGATTGAGCGGTGCCTTACACTCTATTCCAGTGCGATGAACGTAAGCTCTGAGCGACTGGCGCAATGGGCCGCTGCAAAATGCGCACTGTCGATATTCTGGCGTGCCGACGGACAGATCAAGCACGACAACGAGGCCGACTTACTGCATCTGCTGCTTGAGATCGTGGATCAATAAAGCCCACCGCCCTGTAACTCACCCTGACTGGCATTGGGACCGACGATAATGCTCTCGCCAGTTGAAGTCGTGACTTGGCGAGCCGATCCCTGAGCTTCTTCAAACAAGGGCAGATCAGACCCCATGGCAAAGCCACCGTCGAAAACACGGTCAATAAAACCATCAACGCCATCGCGGAAGTATTCGGCAACTACGTATTCACCTGCCGCATCATCCGGCAGTCGCGCACCGCTAAAGCGATCGATTTTTATGAAGTGACCACCGGGGGGAACGTCAAAGGGACCGCCTCCATATTTTTCAACAGCCTTTTCCATAAAGCTTTGGAAAACAGGGCCGCACATTGTGCCACCATATGCCCCACGCCCCATTGCGCGTGGGCGATCATATCCAATGTAACAGCCAGCCACGATGTTCGAGGTGAATCCGATAAACCAAGCGTCCTTAGAGTCGTTGGTAGTACCGGTTTTGCCAGCCGTCGGCACAGGCAGATTGACGTGACGCGCCGCAGTGCCGCGATCAACCACACCTTTCATCATGGACGTAAGTTGATAGGCGGTGATTGCATCCATAACCTGTTCGCGATCGGTTACGATCTGCGGAGTCTCATTCGGTTCCAGCCAACTTGAGTTGCAATCAAGACATTGGCGATCGTCGTGCCGGTATATCGTTTTGCCAAAACGGTCTTGAATCCGGTCGACCAAGGTGGGGTCGACGCGTTCGCCGCCATTGGCAAACATCGCGTATGCTGCGACCATTTTATATAGAGTTGTCTCTTCAGACCCCAAAGAGTTGGCAAGGAACGCGCCCATGCGGTCATATACGCCAAAGCGTTCTGCATATCCCGCGACCACAGGCATGGTTACTTCCTGAGCCAAACGGATGGTCATCAGGTTCCGCGATTGTTCAATTCCAGTCCGAAGCGGCGTAGGTCCATAGAACTTGTTGGACGAATTCTTGGGCCTCCAAAGACCCTGAGGCGTGTTGACCTCAATTGGAGCATCCACAACGATTGTTGCAGGGCTGTATCCACTATCCAAGGCGGCGGCGTAGACAAAAGGTTTAAAACTGGACCCAGGCTGGCGTTGTGCTTGGGTAGCGCGATTGAAAACAGTGTCTTGGTAGGAAAACCCACCTTGCATCGCAAGAACACGGCCCGAGTTTACATCCATCGCGACAAAGGCGCCCTGTACTTCGGGCACCTGACGGGCGGACCACTGTCCTTCTTCGCCAGCTACAACAAGGACGACGTCACCCCGTTTGAAATTGGCCGCAAAATCACCCTGCATCCACTGGATATCAGATCGTGGGATAACTCCATCCGCCGGACCATTTTCGATTCCTACGGTCAACGATTGCTCGGCCACATTCAGTACAACGGCTGGATACCACAGCGTCGGCAATAGAACGTCGCGGGGAATTTCTATGACGGATAACGCCTCGCGCCATTGAGCTTCATCTCCGAGTTTGTCTTCCGGTATGACTTCACCTGTTCCGCGCCATCTTCCGCGTGATCGGTCATATTTCTGCAAGGCTTCTCGTAAGGCTCGGGCTGCTTCGACCTGCATTTCCTCGTCAACTGAGGCACGGACTGTAAAGCCACCTGTAAAAAATTCGCCCTCGCCAAAAT
The DNA here is from genome assembly GCF_059613365.1 of Ruegeria sp. BHSA163. Classification (NCBI taxonomy): domain Bacteria; kingdom Pseudomonadati; phylum Pseudomonadota; class Alphaproteobacteria; order Rhodobacterales; family Roseobacteraceae; genus Ruegeria; species Ruegeria sp. BHSA163. The sequence goes on along the minus strand of NZ_JBXWSJ010000007.1, from coordinate 94,695 downwards.
CCTCGCTGAGTTGGCGGCGGATTTCGTCGGTAAAGTAATCACGAGGTGGAAGCGCGGTGCGGAAGCTTTCAAAGTCGCCATTTTGGACCGAGCGAAGCGGCATATCGACCTCTGCCTCATAGGTCGCCTGATCGATGTATCCGTTTTGCTGCATCTCCCGCAGGACATAATTACGTCGCGCCAGCAGGCGTTCTTTCTGTCTGACAGGATGGTAATCTGACGGCGCCTTGGGCATCGCGGCCAACATTGCAGCCTCATGCGGAGCCAGTTCTTGTAGCGTCTTGTTGAAATAAGTCTGCGCAGCAGCCGTAACGCCATACGAATTCTGGCCCAGAAAAATCTCGTTCATATAAAGTTCGAGAATCTGTTCCTTGTCCAACGTATCCTCAAGCCTGGTGGCAAGGATTATTTCCTTGATCTTGCGTTCTGCCCGTCTGTCACCCGACAGCAAAAAGTTCTTCATCACCTGCTGCGTGATTGTCGACGCCCCGCGGACGGTTTCACCTTTGGTACGTACGGCCTCGACACCGGCGGCCACGATACCGCGTGGATCGTAGCCCTGATGGGTGTAGAAATTCTTATCTTCCGCAGAGATGAAGGCTTGTTTCACGAGGTCGGGAATTTCTTCGGACGGCGTGAACAAGCGGCGTTCTTGGGCAAACTCGTCTATCAACTGACCTTCGCCGGAATAAATTCGGCTTATGGTCGGCGGTTTGTATTGAGCCAGCGACTCGTGGCTGGGCAGATCGCGCCCATACATCCAGAAGATCGCGCCAATCACCAGCGCGGTCATAAAGATTCCCAAAGTCACGAGGCTGAAGATTGCCCCGAAAAAAGAAAGAATAAACCGGATCACGTTACTGCCTTTTTCTCGCGGTGCCGCCTATATAGTGCCGCCCTGCCCGCGGGTCAAAACACGAAAGGCTACATTAGCCGTTTTGCGCCGTCGGGTCACTGACCGATCAGGGATCGTTTTACCAGATCTTCCTTACGCCACCTTTCCAGTCCATTAAAAATTCCCTGCGCCATCCCGGCGCGCCATTCCGGATTTCGGATATTTTCAAGGTCACGGGGGCTGGACAAAAACCCCAGTTCAACCAGAACAGAGGGGATATCCGCCGCTTTGAGTACAGAAAAAGATGCTGTGCGGATTGGTTTGCTGTTCATCGGCCCGCCTTGCTGGGCCATTCCGTCTGCTATGGCTCTCGCCAAAGCTTGCGTACGTGGTTGGGTTTCACGGCGAGCCATGTCCAAAAGTATGTCAGCCACTTGATCATCCGATCCGCTCAAATCGACACCCGAAATTAGGTCACCGCGATCATGTCGTTCAGCGAGTTTCAGGCTGGCAACATCTGAAGCTTCTGCCGACAAAGTATAAACGGCTGCTCCGTGAGCGCGGCCTTCCGAAAGTGAATCTGCATGTAACGAGATAAAAATGTCTGCGCCGGCCCGATGGGCAAGCGCGATGCGGCGCTCCAGAGAAACAAAGTGATCGTCCACTCTGGTCAAAACGACTTCGTAGCTACCAGACCGCAGGAGTACTTCACGCAGCTCGCGCGCGAATGTCAGCATCAAGGTTTTCTCGTCGACACCACCCACTTCTGCACCGGGATCAATACCACCATGACCTGGGTCGAGCATCACGCGCACCGGACCTTTGGCATCTAGTCCTGGCGCAACTGAAGAAACTGAAGGTTCCGGTAAATCCCATCCCGGTTGACGCGGCGCGCCAGCGCCGGCAGCAAAAGTTTCGAAGTCCGTTCCCATGAGGTTTAGCGTCAGCACTGCGCCGCCTGTCGCAGAATCGACCCGCAAATCGGAAGTCTCGACTGCTAGCGGTGCGCCCAGTTCCAAAACCAACCGCGACCAACCGGGAACATAAGCCCCAAACTGAACATCGCTGACGCGACCAGTCTGTAAAAACACGTCGCGATCCAACCCTGTCCAGTCCACCTCTTGAAAGTCCAAAACCATCCTGTAGGGATCGCGCAAAGTGAATATCCGGTAAGGCACACCTTGGCTGAGCGCCAATTCAACGCGGACTCCCGCCCTGCCCTGATCGGTTATTCGGGATTGTTCCGGTAATATGCGTGCTAGCGCGTTAAAGCTCTGCGCAAACGCAGCGCCGCTAAACGACCAGATAAGCGCGATGGCGAAAATTATCCTGCTCATGACCTCAAGTTTTTTTGAGATTCTTTTGCCCCACCCTACAGCACGGAAGGGAGTTTGTGAACGCTCTAGCCCGCAGCTGAGCCTGCACCTCGGTTTGCCATGAATTCACGCAGGCGACTCAACCCTTCTTCTATGTCGGCAGATGAACGAGCATAAGAAAAACGTAGCGTTGTATGACCTCGTAATGGATCGAAATCCAACCCTGGCGTCACGGCGACCCCAGCTTCATCCAGAATCTCAGCAGCAAATGCGAGACTGTCATCAGTTAACTCGGAAACGTCGGCATAAACGTAGAATGCCCCATCTGGCGGCGCGATATTAGTAAAACCCGCTTTTGGGAGCCCCTCGAGCATTAACGCGCGATTTGCCCTGTAAACGTCCAGATTGGCTTGCAACTCATCGTCACACTCCATCGCCGCCAGTGCCGCCACCTGGCTGGCATGAGGAGCGCAGATAAACATGTTCTGCGCAATGCGTTCGACGACACGCACCTGATCTTCGGGGACAACCATCCAACCAACACGCCAGCCAGTCATCGAAAAGTACTTGGAAAACGAGTTGATAACATAGCACTCGTCGGTCAACTCCAGCGCTGTAACGGCTTTGGCCTCATATTCTAACCCGTGGTAAATTTCGTCACTGATAAAGGATGCGCCCTGACTATGCGCAGCTTCGATCAATGCGCCCATTGAACCGTGATTTAGCATCGTTCCAGTCGGATTCGCAGGCGAAGCGACCATTAGCCCTTGTAAATCCTTATCCAAAAAATCCCCTGGAACCGGTTGCAACCGATTTTCCGGAGCGGTTTGCAAATCGACGGGCACCAGCCCCAAAGCCTTGAGAATCTGACGATACGATGGATATCCCGGCGCACCAATTCCGACGCGATCACCGCTGTCGAACAAGGCAGTAAACGTTAGTAGGAATGCGCCCGACGATCCGGGGGTTACAACAACTCTTTCCGGGTTCAAGTCCACGTTGTACCAATCGCCATACAACTGTGCGATCCGCTTTCTCAGGGCTGGTAAACCCAAGGCAACCGTATAACCCAATGGACCTTGGGACATTTCTTTTGCCAAAGCATCAACAGCACCTTTGGGTGCACCCGTTCCTGGCTGGCCAACTTCCATGTGGATGATGTGACGCCCTGCTTCTTCCGCTCGGCGCGCCGCTTCCATCACATCCATCACGATAAAGGGATCGACCCTGGACCGGGTTGAGTTTCTCATGCCCATCTCCCATGTTGCAGACATGGCTTTTGAACGCTTATCCAGGCTGGCGTCAATCCCGACCCTGTTGTTGGTGGCAGCGACATGGATATCAAGTCTTGCTCAGGCCAGTGCTCAAAGTCTGATCCGTGACCCGGATATCGAACATGGGTTGAGGGAACTGGCATTTCCTCTTTTGCGGGCGGCTGGCCTAAACACAAACAGAGTGCGGATTTTTGTGGTCAACGACTCGACCTTCAATGCATTTGTCATCGACTATAACGCAATCTACCTGAACTATGGCCTGGTCCTTTCAAGCGAAAGTCCAGAGATGTTGCAGGCAGTGATCGCACACGAAGCTGCCCATATCGCCAACGGTCATCTGGCAAGGCGCGCAGAAAACCTGCGAGCAGCTCAACGGAATGCGCAGTTCGGTACAGCGCTCGCCCTGATTACCGCCCTCGCTGGCGGCGGTGAAGCTGCAGCGGGCATTGCAGTGGGGACGTCTTCGTCGGCTTTACGCAGTTTTCTTGGGCACACCCGCGCCGAAGAGGCAGCAGCAGACCGCAGTGCCGCCAGCTATCTGCGTTGGGCCGGAATTTCACCAAGCGGTATGGTCAACTTGCACAGAAAATTCGCCGGTCAGGAATTGCTGACTACGTATAATCAGGACCCTTATATGCGTTCGCACCCGACTAGCCGCGAAAGACTCCGCGCGGCAGAAGCTTTTTTGGAAGAGTTCGGCGATCAAGCCACGCGCAGCGCAAATGCGGATTACTGGTTCGCCCGCATCAAGGGAAAGTTGTCTGCTTTTTTACGAGCGCCCGGTTGGACCCTGCGTCGAGCGGCCGAAGAAAACCACCAGGACATAAGGCTTATGCGTGAGGCGTCAGCCTATCATCAAAACCGCAATTTAAGCCAAGCCCGCAAGGCCATCAACGCTGCCCTGCAACTTCGCCCAGACGATCCATTTTATTATGAACTGAAAGGGCAAATTTTATTGGAAAACAGGCAGGTAAAAGACGCTATTGAAGCATATGGCGCCGCTGTAGAAATGGCGCCGCATGACGCGTTGATACTTGCGGGCTATGGGCGCGCCTTGCTGGCCGACGACCAGACGAAAGAGGCTTTAAAAGCACTTGAGAAAGCACGCACCAGGGACTACCGAAACTTAAGACTAATGCAGGATTTGGGCGTCGCTTACGCGCAGCTAGGAAACAAAGGTATGGCTTCGGCCGTTACGGCGGAAAAATACGCATTGCAGGGCCGTCTGGCAGACGCTGGCATTCATGCGAAACGTGCCGTTGCGCAGTTGCCCGAAGGATCTCCGGGTTGGCAAAGGGCGCAGGACGTGCTGATTGCTTCGGAACGCGCTGAGAAAAACAAAAGGAGAAGGAAATGATCCTCAGACATGTTGCACCCGCCCTTCTGGGGCTTTCCTTGATTACCGGTCCTGTGCTCGCGCTCGACCTCAGCGCACTCAGCGACGACGAGAAGGCTGAATTTGGCGCGCAGGTTCGGGAATACCTCCTCGAAAACCCTGAAGTGATTATCGAGGCAATAAACATACTGGAACAGCGCAACGCCGTAGCCGAAGCCGAGGCCGATAAACAGCTCGTGGCTGCCAACCAAGAAGAACTGTTCAACGACGGTTATAGCTGGGTGGGCGGCAATCCTGATGGTGACATAACTCTGGTCGAATTTATGGACTATCGTTGCGGCTATTGCCGCCGCGCGGTGCCCGAAGTGGCCAGTCTGTTAGAATCTGACGGCAACATTCGCCTTGTGATAAAAGAGCTGCCCATTCTGGGTGAAGCATCAATTATGTCATCCCGCTTTGCTGTAGCGACGAAACAGGTTGCCGGAGACGACGCGTATAAACAAGTACACGACGCCCTGTTGGAGTTCAGCGGCGAACCCAACGAAGTTACCTTGCGCCGTATCTCGGACGGTTTAGGGTTGGACAGCGATGCGATTATCGTGGCCATGGACAGCGACGACGTCACTGCTGAGATCAATCAGACGCGCGAGCTTGCCAGGAAGATGAATATCTCTGGCACGCCCTCATTTGTTTTGGGAACCGAAATGCTGCGGGGCTTCCTGCCAGCGGATCAGATGCAGCAGATCGCGGATGGCGTAAGGGCGGACAAAAGCTAAAGCAATCCCTTTTCATTCGTCAGAGACCAGATTTAGGCTTCTAGGCGGTGGCGTTCAATGCGCGTCATAAGTAGTGCCAGAACGCTGTTGGTGAATTACTCAGCCGCCGCCTGAACTGCATCAAGCTCTGCTGCCTTTTTCTCGACCTCTTCCACGATGTGATCAATCATCTTTTCATTCGACATTTTGTGGCTAGCCTTGCCTGCCAAATAAACCATTCCCGACCCCGCTCCGCCGCCGGTAAAACCGACATCTGTCATCAATGCCTCGCCCGGGCCGTTCACAACGCAACCGATGATCGAAAGGCTCATGGGAGTCTTGATATGCTCCAATCGGTGCTCAAGCACTTCGACAGTTTTTATCACGTCAAATCCCTGACGCGCGCAGGATGGGCACGAGATGATATTGACACCGCGGTGACGTAGACCGAGCGACTTCAGTATCTCAAAACCGACCTTAACTTCTTCTACGGGATCGGCGGACAGGCTTACGCGGATCGTATCACCAATGCCCATCCAAAGCAGATTACCCAAACCAATTGCCGACTTGATGGTGCCGGATACCAGTCCGCCTGCCTCGGTTATGCCCAGATGGATGGGAGCGTCGGTAGCCTCGGCAATACCCTGATAAGCGGCGGCTGACAGAAAAACATCGCTGGCTTTTACGCTGATCTTGAATTCATGGAAGTCATTGTCCTCAAGAATCCTGATATGTTCCAGCCCGCTTTCGACCATCGCCTCGGGGCATGGCTCACCGTATTTCTCAAGTAGGTGTTTTTCCAGACTGCCCGCGTTGACGCCGATACGTATTGAACAATTGTGGTCACGCGCGGCCTTGATAACTTCTTTCACACGCTTTTCGTCACCAATATTTCCGGGATTGATGCGAAGACAGGCGGCACCGGCTTCAGCCGCCTCTATACCGCGCCGGTAGTGGAAGTGAATATCCGCAACGATCGGAACCGGGCTTTCCCGAACGATTTCATTAAGTGCCTTTGAAGACGCTTCGTCCGGGACAGAGACCCTGACGATATCTGCACCTGCTTCTGCCGCAGCCTGTACCTGCGCCACGGTTGCGGCCACATCGGTTGTAAGCGTGTTCGTCATAGTTTGCACCGCGATCGGAGCATCACCGCCGACGGGTACATCGCCAACCATAATCTGACGGGACTTGCGGCGATAAATGTCGCGCCACGGGCGCACGTGATTGAGGGACATATGGGCTGTTCCGGCGTTACCTGCGTTGCGCTTTAGATAGTTCGGCCCGCCAAGTATCGCAATGCCGGTATTACTCTGCAGGTTCTTCTACTACCTGAGTATTAAGTTCGGCCACCAACTGCTTGAGCGCACTGTTTTGATCCGCTTCAAGGTCAGCAACTTCGAACCGCTCTGCCACAGCATCCTTGGACAGGATAACCCCCTTGGTTACTGTTCCCGGCGCACCAACGGGGCCAAAATGCTCGCCATTCATCGCGAAATAGACAGAACCCGAGGCTCCAGCACGCAATTGGGGCGGCTCTTCTGTCAGAGGCACTTCGAAGGTGCTGCCCTGCTCTACAGTGCCCAACGTGCCCTCAAATATGACACTGCCGTCCGAGGCCGTAACCCGCATCCAGGAAGGATTGACAGCGACAATTTTCAAAGTTGTGTCCAGTTGCTCGACCACTTGGGGCAATGCAGGGCGCTCAACGGTGTGAAACTCGGCAACCTCAACCTGAGGAGGTTCCGGCGGACGGAAAGTGCCAACGGTGCGTGGATCCAATGTCGAAATCGGCGCGTCTCGGGCAACCAAAACTGGAACATCAAGGGCCTGCGGTCGATACAAACGATCCAGCGCCTGAGCATTTGGCGCGTCAACGCTGGCAATCTCAGTATCGTCAACTTGAATACTTGCAGCGTCCAACGGGTCCAAATCCGTCAGGACAACCGGTGCCTGTTCTACCGGACTGACCTGAACCTGCTGAATACGGTTCAGAACGGACCATCCGCCATAGCCAATACCGCCAATAACCGCCAAAAGAACAAGCGAAGATCCTATCGCACGAGGCTCGATCTGACTGACGAAGGACTCCCTACCTGGAAGATATGGCGTGTTCGGCGAAACAAATGGATCGCGAGCTTTCGGCCCGCGCGATGGAAGTTCGCCGGTCGGCTTGCGGACAACAGATGCCTCGGCCGACATGCCATGGGCTACTTCGAAACCACTTTCCGCGCAGAACGTAGCAAAGGATTCGTCAGGATTCATGCCCAGGTAGCGCGCATAGGAACGCACGTATCCCGCGATAAAGCCAGGCGTGTCAAATGCGTCGGGGTCAGCGTTTTCAATGGCAGCAATGTAGTTGGCCTTGATCCGCAACTCTCGCTGAACATCGAGAAGAGATTTGCCCATCGTGGCACGCTCACCACGCATGACATCGCCAAGACGCAACTCGTAATCGTCAAAACCCTTTGGTCTGACGTCGGTTTCTTCGTCGGAATCGCGCTGTGATCTGCGCCCAATCATTCCTGCTGCCCCATTCTGCCTTTTTGCGCGATACACGCCAATGGCGAATCATCCCCAAAACGATTCGTCCACCAATTTTATTAGCGCAAGCTTAACACGCGACATACACGTTGCACACTTTGGCGTTAGGTTAACCTGCAAGTTCGGCGCGATTTAGCGCACAATGTGACCAAAGTTCGTCAATCGCTTGGATCAGACGGTTCATTTCGCCCGGTCCGTGAACGGGAGAAGGGGTAAATCTCAAGCGTTCAGTTCCCCGAGGTACCGTTGGGAAGTTGATCGGTTGAACGTAAATTCCGTAATCGTCCAGCAACATATCGCTCAACTTCTTTGTATGAACAGGGTTGCCGACGATAACCGGAACGATGTGGCTGCCGTGATCAATTAGCGGCAAACCCATGCCCTTGAGCCGCAATTTGAGGACCTTGGCTTGCGTTTGATGCTGTTCCCGCAACTCAGTTGCACCCTTGAGATATGCAACAGATGCTGCTGCGCCGGCTGCGACAGCAGGCGGTAGCGAGGTCGTAAATATGAAGCCTGGCGCATATGACCTTACTGCGTCACACATTTTGGCGCTGGCTGCTATATAGCCGCCCATAACGCCATATGCCTTTGCGAGCGTCCCATTAATAATATCGATACGATGCGCCAGACGATCTCGCTCGGTTACACCGCCGCCTCGGGGGCCATACATGCCAACTGCGTGAACCTCGTCGATATAGGTCAGTGCACCAAACTCATCTGCCAGATCGCAAATTTCCTCAATAGGACCGAAATCACCATCCATCGAATAAACAGATTCGAACGCGATCAACTTGGGCGCAGAGGGATCGTCGGCCTGAAGCAACTCTCGAAGATGGGCAACGTCGTTGTGTCGAAAAATTCTTTTGGCACCGCCGTTGCGGCGCACTCCTTCGATCATAGAAGCGTGGTTCAATGCATCGGAGTAAATGATCAGACCCGGAAACAACTTGGGCAACGTCGAAAGCGTCGCATCGTTAGCGATGTAAGCACTGGTAAACAGCAAAGCGGCCTCTTTGCCGTGCAGATCAGCCAACTCGGCTTCGAGGCGTTTGTGATAAACAGTGGTGCCCGAAATATTGCGAGTGCCGCCCGAACCGGCGCCGGCCGCATCAATCGCCTCGTGCATTGCGTTCAAGACAACTGGATGCTGGCCCATACCCAGATAGTCGTTGCCACACCAGACAGTTATGTTCTGTTGCGACCCATCTGGGCAAGTACGTACAGCGTGCGGAAAATGACCGTTGCGGCGTTCGATATCGATGAAGGTCCGGTAACGACCTTCCTCGTGCAGCCTTGAAATTGCTGAGTCGAGCTTAGCATTATAGTCCAACGGTTTCTCCTTCTGCGCCCGGCTTCGTTCTTGTAATAACCGGACCACTCTTTAGCCGCAGGTAACAGCGCAAGCCGTGCGTGCGGATCTGCATCCCTTTGATAACCGTGCCTAGCGAGAAATCCAGAGTCGCATCATTGATTTGCATCAATTATCTTCGTTAAAGCCTTTCGACAAGTATAGTTACGGCAATCAGACGCGAGGAAACGCCGCAGGCAATCGCAACACAGTCTCAACGTTTCCGATAGTATACACCATTTCTTGGCGATACGCACTGGACGGCGCTGTCTGCCCTGATAGGCTCCGCGCCAGTTCAAGACTTTCAGGAGAAACCCATGTCGTTAGACGCTGTTCTCAGCAGGATCGACTCTGACCTGTCCACCTCAATCAACCGTCTGATGGAGTTGTTACGCATCCCGTCGATTTCCACTGATCCGGCCTTCAAAGAAAAGGTCGACCAGGCGGCAGATTGGTTGGTTGCCGACCTCAAAAGCATAGGGATTAAAGCCGAAAAACGATCCACGCCCGGCCACCCAATGGTCGTCGGTCATGTCGGCGAGGATGGCATCGGTCCCCATTTTTTGTTTTACGGCCACTATGACGTTCAACCGGTGGACCCTTTAGAGCTTTGGAACCGTGAACCTTTTGACCCAGCTTTGGAAGAAACTGAAAACGGACAAGTCATTCGCGGGCGCGGCTCTTCCGACGACAAAGGACAACTGATGACTTTCGTCGAGGCCTGTCGCGCTTGGAAAGCGGTTCATGGCACTCTTCCCTGCCGCATCACTTTCTTTTTCGAGGGCGAGGAGGAATCCGGGTCCCCGTCGTTAGTGCCTTTCCTCGAAGCCAACAAGGAAGAGCTGAAGGCAGATCTGGCGCTGGTCTGCGATACATCAATGGTTTCACGCGGGGTGCCATCAATCTCTTCGCAGTTGCGCGGCATGCTAAAGGACGAGTTCACGATCATCGGCCCCCGTATCGATCTGCATTCAGGTCATTACGGCGGCCCTGGCCTGAACCCGCTGCGTGAAATGTCAAAAATCGTCGCCTCATTTTATGACGAAGAGACAGGTCGAGTGGCGGTAGATGGGTTCTATGAAGGCGTTTACGAAGTGCCTGAAGAACAGTTACGTCAATGGGAAAACTGCGGATTTGACGAAGCTGAGTACCTGAACTCGGTGGGTTATACTCAGCCGCATGGCGAAAAAGGTTACTCAACGCTCGAACAACAGTGGGCACGGCCAACGTTAGAAGTAAACGGCCTATGGGGCGGTTACAATGGCGCTGGCTCTAAGACCGTCATCCCATCCGAGGCGCATTGCAAGATAACCTGCCGACTAGTAGGCGAAATGGACCCTGACGATTTACGAGACAAAATCCGCAAACACGTGGAAGCGCGACTTTCCACCGACGCGAAAGTCGTCTGGGACAACGATTTGGAAGGCTCGCCCGCCTCGGTCATGAACCTTGATCGACCAGAATTCGAAGCTGCACGCGGTGCGTTGTCCGATGAATGGAATCGAGAAGCTGTCTTTACAGGTATGGGCGGTTCCATACCTGTAGTCGGCTATTTTGATACGGTTCTTGGCTTGGACTCTATGTTGGTCGGTTACGCTAATGATGACGACGCGATCCACTCGCCAAACGAGAAGTACGACGTGAAAAGCTTCCACAAGGGAATTCGGTCCTGGGCGCGCATTTTGGATGCTTTGAACAAATGAGCTAAATAAGGCACCGCTTTTTTGGCGGTGCCCTTTTTATTTACCAATCCATTTTCACATATGAATTACGCGCCCGTAAGCGTCGAGAACGCTTTCATGCATCATCTCTGACAAGGTTGGGTGCGGGAAGACCGTGTTCATCAAGTCTTCTTCAGTAGTTTCAAGCTGCCGACCAACAACGTAGCCCTGAATTAGTTCGGTGACTTCGGCACCGATCATGTGGGCGCCCAGCAGTTCACCCGTTTTGGCATCAAAAACCGTCTTGATTAAGCCCTCTGGCTCACCCAATGCGATCGCCTTGCCATTTCCGATGAAAGGGAACTTGCCAACTTTAACGTCGTGACCCAATTCCTTGGCCTTCGCCTCAGTGTAACCAACAGACGCCACCTGCGGCTGGCAATAAGTACAGCCGGCGATGCTTTCTGGTTTGACCGGATGTGCGTGCTTGCCCGCGATCAATTCTGCCACCATGACCCCTTCGTGGCTGGCTTTATGCGCCAACCATGGTGCACCGGCTATGTCACCAATCGCATACAGTCCATCGACACCCGTGCGACAGAATTCATCCGTAACAACATGGGTGCGGTCGATTTTGACGCCCAGCGCCTCGAGCCCAAGGTTTTCAACATTACCGACAATTCCAACCGCTGAAATAACGGTGTCGAAATCGTGTTTTTCGACTTTTCCGTTGACTTCGATATGAGCGGTGACTTTGCCTTTGCCGCGATCCAGTTGTTTGACCATCGCCTTTTCCATTATGGTCATGCCCTGTTTCGTAAAGGCTTTTTTGGCAAATGCGCTTATCTCAGCGTCTTCTACGGGCAGCACGCGGTCCATCACTTCGACGACAGCAGTGTCAGATCCTAAAGTGTTGTAAAAGCTTGCAAATTCTATGCCAATCGCACCCGAGCCGATTACCAGTAGCTTCTTTGGCATCCGGGGTGGCATCAAAGCGTGTTTGTAGGTCCAGACGAGATCGCCATCCGCCTCGAGACCCGGCAATTCACGCGCCCGCGCGCCAGTGGCCAAGACAATGTTTTTCGCAGTCAACTCTTCGGAGCCTTTGTCTGTTTTGACACTGACTTTTCCCTTCGAGGGGATCGTCGCCTCGCCCATGACCACGGTGACTTTGTTCTTTTTCAGCAGATGCCCAACGCCACTTGTTAGTTGTTTGGCCACGCCACGCGATCGTTTGACCACTGCATCCAGATCGTAGCTTATCTTGTCTGCCGCCAAGCCGAAATCCTTGGCTCGTTCCATAAGGTGAAACACCTCTGACGAGCGCAGCAGCGCCTTGGTCGGAATACAACCCCAGTTCAGACAAATTCCACCAAGGTGTTCACGTTCCACAACTGCTGTCTTCATTCCCAGTTGTGCGGCACGAATGGCGGCAACATAGCCCCCGGGGCCTGCCCCTATTACGATCAGATCAAAGGATTGTGCTGCCATGTGTTCCTCTCGGCGCGGGTCTGTTTTAAACTAGTTTACCGTTAAACTATTTTTTCCAACGCTTCAATAATGGTCTCCGCGACATATGAGGCGCAGGATAAGAAAGGCGCATTTGCGCTGAATTCAGCCTATACCCCTAGTGCGGCTAAGGCTAGAACTGAGACGCAAAACACTTAGGGTTTTCCGAACTGACTGATAGTCGAGGGAATTGTAATGGCAAAAACGCTCAAGGATTTATTGCTCGCCCTACTGAATGCAACGCTTATCCTGTTGGCGTTGTGCCTATTTTTAGGTTGGAAGCTGGCACAATCTGTCGAAAATATTCGTACGGGTTTCACTGAGAATCTCAAGATGGTCGCTCCGCTACGTGATGAGATGCAAGGTATTGCAGGAGAGATGGCTGGTCTGCGCAGCGATCTCGCGACATTTCGCGAAGAGGGCAATGTACTGGATACAGTTACACGGTCAAAACTTAACGGCGCATTGGATCGCCTTGGCAATATTGAAGCCAAACTGGAAGAGACACAGACCCGACTAGCGGGTCTTGTCGAAAATCCCGAAGACCTGATCAACCACGCAATTACCACTTCATCCGAAGCCGTTGGCAAACAGATTGTGGCTATTCGGGGTTGCGAGCCGCCGTCTTAACCAGCCGCCTGCAAATCTCGGAACGTCGATCCATACCCGCCGCTGTTGACGTAAGCGGCTTCATGTTCGGTAGTAGCTCGCTCAAGCGCTTCGTTGCGGTAAGGGAAACGGCCAAATTGTCTGATCACTTCGCGATGAGCCCTAGCATGCAGCAAATTGCTGGCGCCAAACTCTGGCATTCTTTCGCACATCAGGCGAACACATCGTTCCTGATCGCACAGATTTTCTGAATGCATCATCGGAAGATAAAAGAATTGCCGCGCAGGTTCGTCAATCTTCATGTCCCAGCCCTTATCTACGGCGCATTTCGCAGCAGAAAGAGCAGCGCGGTCAGTCGCAAACGCCTGTTTGCTGCCCCGGAACATATTGCGCGGAAACTGATCCATCAGAATGATGTAAGCCAGTGACCCACTGGGGTACGTTAACCACATAGAAAACCGACCTTCGCAGGCTGCTTTCCATGTTGGCAAAAACCGTTCCCTGATTGAGGTGTCTAATGTCTCGTCCTGAATATACCAACCGTCAGGACCAACTTTGTCTAACCAAAAACTCAGTACTTCTTCGGGACCAACCATGCCCAAAACTCCGTTTATGCCCTCCCCAGGGACGTAAGGTCATATAAGGCCGTTTTACAGAACTGTTACAGTAACATATTGCAACACTGGCGACATAAATCCGGCGCTTAGGCAGTTTCTTGCGCATCAATTTCATCCTGCGCGGCTTCGATAGCAACCTCCTGCGCAACCTCCATGGCGACAGGTGACGCCGTGGGGTAAACTGGTGCAATTGCTCCGGTTTCGTCCACCGGCACGTAAGCACGCTGAGTCATTCTGTAGGCCGCGTAAATCGCCATTACGAACATCAAAGCTGCAATAAACAGGAAAAAGCCCTGTGGCCCAAATATCGCACTTCCCATCAACCAACCGGTAATAACCGGGCCAGCAATTGCGCCTAATCCGTTAATGAACACCAGCCCACCCGATGCAGCAGCCATATCGTCATATTCCAGATAGTCATTGGTGTAAGCGATGAACAATGAATAAAGCGGGTTCGACATTCCACCGATCCAAAAGGCGGAGATCAGCAGAACGGGAAATGTCACGCCAAAAATCATGCCCACCATTGCAGAAACTGCGCCGACCGCTGCAACCAACATGATTAAAAGGCGGCGATCCATCCGGTCTGAAACCCAGCCTAACGGGTACTGCAGTACCAGCGCACCAATGTAGAAAGAAGCTACGAAGGTCGAAATTTCAGCAAGTGACAAACCAGCCTGTGCGCCGTATACCGCAGCCATCGCAAACTGGGCACTGAATACTCCCCCCAAAAGGAACATTCCGACGCATCCCAGCGGCGAAGTATCTAGAAGCTGCCGAAGGGTCATGGGCTTGGTGGTATCAAACGCCGGGGTCGGAGAAATCGACAGCAAAATTGGTGCGAACGAGATCGAGACCAGGATCGAGGCAATCACAAAGGTTTCGTACCCAGCTGGATCACCGACAAGCATCAAGGCCTGTGCGCTGACGATCCCCGTCATCTGAACGATCATATAAAGGGATAATGCCTGTCCTCTGTTTTCATTGCTGGCAGCATTATTCAGCCAGCTTTCTGCCGTTACATAAACTCCTGAGAAGCAAAACCCGATTACCACCCGTCCTAAAGCCCAAGCAATCGGGTCTGTAAGCAAAGGATACATGATCATTACAGCCGAGATAAACGAAGCAAGTGCTGCAAACACCCGGACATGCCCAACCCTTCGGATCATCTCTGGTGCAAGCCTCGAACCTCCCAGAAACCCTAAAAAGTACGCTGACATCACAATCGACATCTGAAATGTGGAAAACGACTCAATTTCGCCACGGACACCCAGCAGCGTTCCCTGCAGGCCGTTTCCGACCATCAACAACCCCATACCGAGCAAAAGCGCCCATGCGCTTGAAATTACCTGAAGCATCCCGGTCTCCTGGAGCCATCATTCGATTTGCCACTAGATGCGATCAAAAATCGCCTTGGTCGCGCTTGTCTACGACATTGTCTCGAAATGATCCTGAAAACACGTCTTTCACGGGATCAAAAGCGACGCATCACCATAGGAAAAGAAACGGTACTTGTTTGAAACTGCATGCCTGTAAACCGCTCGGACGCGATCCTGCCCGATCAAGGCGGATACCAACATGAGCAGTGTTGATTTAGGCAGGTGAAAATTCGTCACAAGGCCGTCGGTCACCTTAAAATCAAAGCCGGGATAGATGAAAATGTCGGTTTCGCCTTCCCAAGGTTGAACCTCTCCTCCTTTGGCCGCGCTTTCGATCAACCGAAGCGCCGTTGTACCCACAGGAATGACCCGTCCACCCTCAGCCTTTGTCGCCCGAATCTCGGCTGCCGCCGTTTCGCTGACCTGACCCCATTCCGCATGCATTTTATGGGTGGTCACATCCTCAACCTTTACTGGCAGAAAGGTGCCCGCGCCAACGTGCAACGTCACATGGGAAAAAGATACACCTTGCGCAGAAAGCGCGCCCAACAAGGCTTCGTCAAAATGCAGTGATGCAGTCGGCGCCGCCACCGCTCCCGAATGGCGTGCCCAGATTGTTTGATAATCCGTTTTGTCCTGTTCGTCCGCCGGCCGTTTGGCTGCTATGTAGGGCGGCAATGGCATTGCACCCGCTCTTTCCAGCGCCTGATCGAAATCCTCACCTGTTTTGTTAAAGCGCAGCAAAGCCTGACCGTCTTCAATCCGTTGAAGCGTGGCGCTCAGCCTTTCGGAAAATATAATCTCTTCGCCCAATTTTACCTTCTTTAGCGGTTTGACCAGCGCAGACCAACTGCCATCGGCTTGTGGGTCTAGCAGAGTGGCCTCAATTCGAGCGGATACGGGACCTTGCTGACTGACGCGATAGCGACGCCCATTCAGTCGCGCGGGAATTACTTTTGTATCATTCAGAACCAGGCGATCACCTGGGCGCAGCCAATTTGGAAGATCGAATACATGCTGATCAGTAAGGGAGTCACCCTGTGCCACCAACAACCGCGCAGACGACCGCGGGTTTACTGGTCGCGTCGCAATAAGTTCTTCAGGTAGGTCAAAGTCGAAATCGCTGAGTTTCATAGCCGCGCCATACATCGGCGAAAAAGATTCTTCCACCACTCACACTCAGCGGTCCTCACCTCTGGAATGCGAGGCCGGGTGATCCTGAATCGATTTGTTCAATGTAGCATTCGGCCCATCAGAGACAGTTGGCGCAGGGGCGCGCATCAGATTTCGAAGAAACAGCGGAGCCAGCCCAGATAATGGGTTCACGGAAACAGCAGGTCCGGTCAGTGGACCCTTGAGAGTATAATTGAAGGCAAAAACGCCTTCTCCTTTGCGGGTCAGAACGCTTCCCACAGCATTCAACAGATAGATCGGCGATATTGCACCGTGCAGGTCCAGCAGACCTTCGACTGTGTCGATTGTCCCATCGAAGGAAAGACCCATCGAAGGGCCAACTGCGCTGCCGCTAAGTACCTTAATCTCGGTTGGAGTTACCCGCATTTTGCTATCGATGGCAGAAAAAAAGATACCTTGGCCTGCCATTTCATCCACAAGACCGACCAAGCTTATGGCGTTCAACAACGCCGCCATCGCTGGGGCATCCTTGATGCGCGTATTTTCCATCCTAAGGGTCACATCGTAATTCCCCGCTTCGGCCACTGGATCCAACTGCAAAGCCAATGATCCGCCGCGGGCTTGGGTTATGACACCGGCCGAGCGCAATACAGCGCCTGCATCATCTGAACTCAGGTTAACTGCGCTCCGCCCATCACGTGGAGAAACTTGCCCGCTGACCGCTGCTCCTCCATTAACTGCGGCAGTAAATGCACCGTTTAGACCGCCAGTTGTTCTGAAGTTCCCTCTTAGACCTGTTAAAGCTACTGATTGCGTGACCTGCAACCGATCCAACGCGACCTCCAAATTTGGACCGGGCCCCGAACCACCTCCGCTGCCGGACCCAAATGTGGATTTGCCCAAATTCAACACACCGCCCAACACGCGAATGTCCGGAACCCTTGCCCCACGTCCGATCAATTCGGCAGGCACCGCCAACCAATCACCCAATTCAAACGAGCTGAAACGGATACGATCAAAATCTCCGTCACGAAATGAAATCGATGCGCTGGAGCGAAGACCTGCAGCGTTCAATCGCAGTGATTGGACGTTTGGTTGTTCACCCAATGTCGCCTCAATCGACATCGTACCTTCACCGCTTTCGGACTTCCGCCATCCTAATTCTGGTATTGCAAGACCGACCCCTAACAAATCAGACTGTGCTGTCAGATTGGGCGGATCACCAGCGCCAATTCCCAGAGCGAAATCCGCCTGTCCGCTGCCAGTCAACATCCCTTGCGGCAAGCCGGCACCGATCTGCTTCATCAATCGGTCGGATAACTCGATCTGACCGGTTAACTGGCTTCGCAGCGGTGCACCACCTCCGATCGGTTGGGTCCATTTGGCTTGCACTGGGACATCTCCATAAAACCCATCCCCGCCAATCGACACCTGAGTTTGATCTCCGGTCAAAGCTAGCTGCGCAGCCTTTACCACTGCGTCAGGAACAAGCTTGTCGCTTTGAACATCGAAAACATCACCTGCGTAGTGAAATTCTGTGTCCTCAAGTTTCAGGTTCTTAATTAAAGGCAGCGAAAGCGTGCCCTCCAGACGCACCCTGCCCTCAGCCAAGTCAACCGGAAGATTGGCCTTGGTCATTACCTGCAAAGGCGGCCTATCCAACAGCGAAAGCGCGGCTGTCACGCTTCCGTTCGCCTTCAAGCGGACAATGCCGGGAGTTCGTTTCTTAATGCTTACATCCGGGATTATGAAAGACGTACCCGACGCATCCACAGCGCCGCCTTGGTCGGCGAACACCAATCCTTGTTGAGCAGTTACAGTAAAACGTCCATTCAAAAAATTGACCTGACCCTGCGCATCCTTGACCGGAGGCATCGTTTTAGCAAACCGAACTTCCGTTTTGTCAAAGTCGAAACTTGCAAAAATGTCGGGTCGTATATCTGGCTTCGCGCGCAGAGAAAATTCGAGATCAGACATCTGGCCCTCAAACAAATTTTCGTCCACCCATTTACGCGGCTTTGGCGCCAACTTTTGCGGCCAATACCCAAGAACTTGGTCGACCCGCATTTGATCGATCTGGCCGTCGATATTCGCAACCCAACCATCGGGCAGTCCAGCAATATCACCGCTTAACCGCAGTCGATGATCGCCATCCTCAACGCGCATTTGTCCCAGCTTGACCCTAAACGGAGCCAGCTTCATCTGAAAGTCCACGTCTGCATGCGTGAAGGTCAATGGTTCAGGAAACAAATCGGCGGGATTGACTTGAATACCGCTCAGCCGGAACTGCCCGTCCATGCTTTCCAACCCGGCGGCAGTGACACCTTGCAGGAACGCTTTGCCATCGCCCTGAACATTTCCCCACGCTGAATTGATCGAAACTTCATTAAAATCCAACACATGCCGTTTAGGGTCATAAGTGAAATATGTGCGTGCTGATTCAAAATTTATTGGGCGCGTCTCGGGCGTTGGCTGCACTGCGCCCGAACCAAGATTAAGTGTGGCAAAGACTGAACCAAGATTGCCATCCGCATCAATGCTTCCACGCAAGGCCCCAGAAATTGGAGATTTAAGAACCTGCATCCAAGCCAGTGCTGGGCTATGCCCGCTTATGTCCTCGGCCGGAAGATCGGTAATCGTGATGCCAAACCTAGCCTCGGCACTTTCTAGCGTACTGGTATAATTTGCCTCGATTTCGCTTACGTAATCTCGACCTGCCAGCACTGAAAAACTGGTGGCCAGTCTGACCTCGCGCGCACTACGGGTCATCTGAATACGACCGCCGTCCAGGATCCAAGACCTACCTTGTCTGAGGTCGCTGTAATCCAGAGTAATTGCATCCAGTTCGACCGAAGTCAGCGCCGACAAAGCTGGGGACATAAACATACTGTCCGAAGCCTCGATCAATTCGGCCATGTTTGGCGCTCGGCCAACCGGTGCGCTGTCGGTTCCGACTGTCATTGTCAAAGCTCCGTCAACGCCGCGCGACAAGGCGATCTGTGCGCCTTGCAAAATGATGCGTTTTGGCCTCACATGACCACGCAGCAACGGGCGCATGGCAAGGCTGGCCCTCATATCTGAAACTTCGGCGATTTGCTGGCCGGCAGCATCGCTTATCTGGACATCTGTCAGGCGTAAACGTGGTCGCCAACCTTCATGTATTATCAGGCTGACGTCGCCGAAGCGTATTTGAAATCCGCCCAGTGCTTCATCCAGCCGGGTCTCCACCCTGTCGCGCAACCAAAGCGGCGCATGCACCCGTTGTCCGACGACCATGAACGCGGTTACTAAGGCAAGCAGAACCAGAACAAATACGCCCCGCATGGCCCAAAGCCCTGCAGTACGGCGGCGCGAGCGGCGACGTGGTTTCTTACCCACTTCATTGTCGACTTGCCGTTCTGATTGCACCAATTTGCTTTCCACACCTTTTAACCCGCCCGGCATGCCCTATGATATTGGGATACCGAAAATAATATTAACCGGAGATCGCACATGCCCGAGGTTTCAGACATTGCACCCGATTTCACGCTGCCCCGAGACGGGGGAGGCCAGGTCAGCCTTGCAGAGCACCGCGGCCATCCAGTCGTTTTATTTTTCTACCCCCGTGATGATACGCCGGGCTGCACCAAGGAATCCATCGGTTTCTCAGAACAACTGCAGGCATTTGCCGACGCCGGCGCTCAAGTTTTCGGCATCTCTCGCGACAGCGTTGCCAAGCACGACAAGTTCGTCGCCAAACACGGTCTAACCACACCGCTACTGTCCGATGAAGGCCAAACCGTTTGCGAGGACTACGGAGTCTGGGTCGAAAAGAACATGTATGGGCGCAAATCGATGGGGATTGAGCGATCAACATTTCTTATCGATGCAGACGGTCGCATCGCCCGATTATGGCGCAAGGTTAAGGTGCCCGGTCACGTCGAGGAAGTACTGGAAGCCGTCCGCTCATTATAATCCTCCTCGACCCGCGACAACATTCAGATTATGTCCCGCTGAAATATTACTCAGGCGGAGCGATCCTTTGTCTAAAACACTAACCCAGATGGCGACCGAAGTCCTTACAACTGCTGATGGGCGCGCCAAAACAGATCTGTCTAAAAGTCATGCCGCAACGTGGTTCGCCTCGCGCACAGGCGAGGCCCCTGAGATCATAGTTGGGACAGCGACGCCGCCCTTGTCGCCTGCCCGACCCGATAAACCCGAGCTTCTTTCGCCACGGGAAGTACCCAAACGTCGACCGGGCACAGAGGAAGGCCGCATTGCGCTGTTACATGCAGTCGCGCATATCGAATTGAACGCAGTAGACCTGCATTGGGACATCATTGCCCGTTTCGGTCATGTTCCGATGCCGGTTGGGTTCTACGACGACTGGGTCAAATGTGCTGAAGAAGAATCTCGTCATTTCGAGATGGTCTGCGACTGTCTTGAAGAAATGGGTAGCCATTATGGTGCATTACCGGCCCATGCCGGAATGTGGCGCGCCGCCGAAGATACGGCCGAAGATCTGATGGGACGTCTGGCTGTTGTTCCAATGGTTCTCGAGGCTCGCGGTCTCGACGTAACACCGGGAATGATAGACATTTTTCGCAATGCGAAAGCAGAACAGGCTATTTCAGCGCTCGAGGTCATTTATGCCGAAGAAGTTGCGCATGTGGCCTATGGTTCCAAGTGGTTTCATTTCTTGTGCGGTCGCGAGAATGTCGATCCGAAGGACGTTTTCCATGCGCTGGTACGCAAATACTTCCACGGCGTGCTCAAACCGCCTTTCAACGAGGAAAAGCGTGCAGAAGCAGGGCTGCCGCCAGATTTCTACTGGCCACTGACGGAAGAAATGCCGTCAAATAAAACGGCGTCGGACCGGTAACACCAGCCAGTTTCGGCAACTTCCCGCCGATACCCAGCGGTAATCCCGCAATTTTACGGCGAATATAGTCAAGAATGTTGCCCTATGGGTTTCGTCCCTTTATGCAGTCGGCCCAAGAGGCGGCGAGACGCTCACGACCGGCCTTGCATACGGGGACAATTGAGGTACGACGCGTGCGAACACGTCTGGCAATCAAATTTCACGCACTTTTCGAGCGGTACTTTCCGGAACGCCGGGTTTTTTTGAAATCCGACAACGACACCAGATTCATTCGACTGAGTTCGGAGACACAGCTTGCGGCCTTTGCTGGGGTCGCAGTCATGGTCGGTTGGACTGCCGTTGCAACGGCGATCCTTCTTATGGACAGCATCGGGTCGGGTAATTTCCGCGAACAGGCGAAACGGGATCAAGCAACCTATCAGGACCGTCTGAATGTTTTATCCGCCGAACGCGATGCGCGTGCGGCTGAAGCGCTGGCAGCACACGAACGTTTCAACGCTGCATTGGAACAAGTCTCGTCAATGCAATCGGAGCTTTTGGAGTCCGAGAACAGACGTCGCGAGCTGGAGACTGGAATCGAAGTCATTCAGACAACTCTGCGCACGACTATCAAGCAACGAGAAGAAGCCCGCAGCGAGTTGGCTGAATTGCAGCAGGCTTCGGAAAACGGAACGTCGGATGTTAAGGCGTCGTCGAACCCTGCCCATATGGCGTTTATGACCGACGCTCTGGTCCGCACTGCGCAAGAGCGCGATATGATCGCTGCGAATGCGCAGGGTGCGCTGGATCAGCGGGACGAACTTGAGCTAGAAATCCGGCTGATGCAGGAACGCAGCGACGAGATTTTTCGGCAATTGGAAGACGCGATGGTGATCTCGGTCGAACCTCTGGACAAGATGTTCCGGCAGGCAGGAATGCCGACAGATCGCATTATTGAAGAAGTCCGACGAGGATACAGCGGCATGGGCGGGCCGCTTACCCCAATTTCATTCAGCACGCGCGGTGAGGAACTGACCCCCGACGAAATCCGCGCGAATGCACTGCTGCAGCAAATGGATCAGATAAATCTGTATCGAATTGCTGCCGAAAAGGCCCCTTTTGCCAGCCCGGTTAATTCAGCAGTGCGATACACCAGTGGTTTCGGCAAACGCCGCGACCCGAAAACCGGTGGCAGCCGTATGCATAACGGTGCAGACTTTGCGGGCTCTCACGGCACCGACATATTTGCTACCGCAGATGGCGTTGTGACCCACGCAGGCTGGCAGTCCGGTTTTGGCCGGTTGGTCAAGATCAAGCACGCCTTCGGTATTGAGACACTTTACGCTCATAACACCAAGATCCGCGTTAAGGTCGGTCAAAGGGTCTCGCGCGGGGATCATATTGCTGATATGGGTAGCACCGGACGGTCGACCGGTACGCATCTGCACTATGAGGTGCGCGTAAACGGAAAACCCGTGAACCCTATGACCTATATCAAGGCTGCGAGAAATGTTTTCTAAGAGCAAAATTAACGAGCCCGGATCCAAAGAAGCTGAGGCGTCAAAACCCGCCGCACCGGCAACATCGGCATCCCCTGCACCTGCAGAGTCCAAGACCAACACGGCACCTAAACCTAAGCCTCCTGCATCTGTTCTGTCTTCCGACCTTCACATAACAGGTAACATGAAAACCTCGGGTGATATTCAGGTTGAAGGAACCGTCGAAGGCGATATTCGCGCCCATCTTCTGACAATCGGCGAAACCGCCACCATCAAAGGCGAAGTTACAGCCGACGACGTTGTGATCAACGGCCGAATCGTTGGTCGAGTGCGCGGCCTTAAGGTCCGCCTGACTTCAACAGCCCGTGTCGAGGGCGACATCATCCACAAGACGATCGCCATTGAAAGCGGAGCGCATTTCGAAGGTTCGGTGCAGCGTCAGGACGATCCTTTGAACCCTGGCCGCGGTTCTAAATCTGGCGCTAACCCTGCCGCAGAAGTCAAACAGTAACCCCGATCAAAGTGGTTGGGAGCTGAGCGCCGCGAGAAATCTCGCGGCGTTCTTTATTAAGCGCTCCACATTATTACCAACAGCGATAATATTATCGCATTGAACCGTTTTGGCGATGACAGGGACCTTTCATGATTTTGGATAACATTATCGATCTTGAATCCTACCCAATCGGTGACCGCAATTTTCGCAATGCCTGCAAGCGAACCTTCGATCTGGACGGGGTGTTGGAGATGCCTGGCTTTGTAAAAGACGAGGCCGTTAAATCAATTTGCGCGGAAGGTTTGACTAACTCTCAAGCTATTTACGCAAAAACTGAGCTACACACAGTGTATTTAAGCCCACAGGATCCACAATTCCCACCTGAACATCCACGAAACCGACTGGTGCAGTCCTCAAAGGGGTGTCTGACCGACGATCTGATTCCGCAAGGGTCGGCGCTGCGTACGCTTTATAATGCAGAACTTTTTCGAGAGTTTCTGTGTGCCGTTTTGGAAGAGGGCGCATTGTTCGAATACGCCGACCCTCTGTCTTCCATAAATCTGCATTTCGCCGAAAAAGGTCAAGAACTCGGATGGCATTTCGACAACTCTTCATTTGCCATTACCCTGATGATTCAAGCACCTGAAAAGGGTGGCCAATTCGAGTTCATCAAGGGCGTCAGAGACGCCGACTCTGGCGAAATGAACTATTCTGGTGTTGCTGAAGCATTGGATGGGATTACACCGGTCGAAACTCTGAATGCTCGGGCGGGAACGTTGGTTTTCTTTCGTGGTCGAAACTCAATGCACCGTGTCGCCCCGAACGAAGGCGATGTAACGCGAATTCTAGCCGTGCTGGCATATAACGCCGAACCGGGCATTTCCCTATCCGAAAGCGCCCGCAAGACTTTTTATGGCCGAATATCTTGACCGATTAGCAACAGGCAAGACTCTAATCGCCCAACAAGTGGTCAAAAATGGACTGAAATCCACAAAAAATGTTTTTTTGATATACACTTAAGCCGATTTGTTCCGGAGGGTTAATCATGTCTTCTAAACTCATGGCCGAGTTTTTCGGCACATTCTGGCTGGTTCTTGGCGGTTGCGGCAGCGCGGTTTTAGCGGCCGGCGTTGCAGATGTGGGCATCGGCTGGCTTGGCGTTGCTTTCGCGTTCGGTCTGACCGTTTTAACAATGGCCTACACTGTAGGACACATCTCAGGCGGGCATTTCAACCCGGCTGTTAGCCTGGGTCTGATGATTGGCGGACGGTTCCCGGCAAAAGACCTTTTGCCCTACTGGGTCGCCCAGGTTGTTGGCGCGATTGTCGCCGCTATTGTCCTTTACGTGATTGTAAGCGGCGCACCGGGCTTTGAAGGGGTTGGCGGGTTTGCATCGAACGGTTACGGCGATGCCTCGCCAGAGGGCTATTCGATGATGTCTGCCCTTGTGATCGAAGTTGTGCTGACCGCGTTTTTCATTTTGATCATTCTGGGAGTGACTTCAAAGGGAGCGCCTGCAGGCTTTGCCCCAATCGCAATCGGTCTTGCGCTTACACTGATCCACCTGATTTCGATCCCGGTCACAAACACGTCGGTCAATCCCGCCCGTTCGACAGGCGTTGCATTGTTTGCCGACGGTCCCGCTTTGGCTCAGCTGTGGCTTTTCTGGGTCGCACCACTCATAGGTGGCGCATTGGGCGCACTTATTTGGAAAGTTATGTCACCAGAGGATTGAGCAAAAAACAGCTCCGGCGCCTGTTAAGGCGCCGGGCTCAATATTATTCGGTTACGGTAACCTTTTTCATTGCGTCGGGCTGGCCTATGACAGCGCCGTTGGGACCATCGCCTCTCTTAATAGCGTCGACAACATCCATGCCGTCTGTGACCTGACCGATTACTGTGTATTGGCCATTCAGAAATGGGCCAGGTTCGAACATTATGAAGAATTGTGAATTGGCACTGTTGGGATCTTGTGCCCGCGCCATTCCCACTACACCACGATCATAGTTAAAGTCCGAAAATTCAGCCGGTAGATCAGGACGGTCCGAACCGCCCGTACCCGCACGCCGCAGATCGCTTCCTATGCGGCCGTGCTCGACATCGCCGGTTTGGGCCATGAAGCCATCGATCACTCGGTGGAAAACCACTCCGTCATACTGCCCTGCAGCGGCAAGCGCCGTGATCTGTTCAACATGTTTGGGCGCAAGATCTTCGAACAGGTCTATGACCACTGTGCCGTTGGCGCCCTCCCCCTCAATTTCGATCTCAAGCCCGGTTGCAAAGGCGGGGCTGGCCAACAGGGTGAATGCCGCAACAAGTTTACGCATCGGCTGCCACCTTCACACTGATCATACGGTCCGGGCTCGCAGGGGGCTCACCCCGGACGATCGCGTCCACATGCTCCATACCATCGATAACACGCCCATAGACGGTGTACTGACCGTTTAGAAAATGGTTGTCTTTGAAGTTGATAAAGAACTGCGAATTCGCAGAGTCAGGGTTGGCTGACCGCGCGGCACCAAGAGTACCGCGATCATGGGGCAATTTAGAAAATTCAGCCGGGACATTCGGCAATGACGAACCTCCGGTACCGGCCATCCGCAGATTGAAACCATCTTCCATATCGCCATGCTGAACATCGCCCGTTTGCGCCATGAAACCGTCGATCACCCTGTGAAAGGCCACATTGTCGTATTCACCACCACGCGCCAGATCTTTCATCCGCTCGCTATGCAACGGGGCCACGTCTGGCAGCAGCTCAATGACAACGTTTCCATCTTTGAGCTCAATGATGATTGTGTTTTCGGGATCTTTGATCTCGGCCATGTGGCCCTCCTGTGGATTAGTCTTGCGCAAATACCTATGCGCCACGCGGACGAAAGCCAAGTGACGCATTGACCTGAGGGCAAAATGCAGGAAAAGAACCGCCTATATCGAACTCAAGTGCCGAGGATTGCGCCATGGGCTGGAAAACGCTGGACGACATGGACCTGAACGACAAACGCGTGCTGGTGCGCGTGGACATCAATGTGCCCGTCGTGGACGGAATGGTAACAGATGCCACTCGTATCGAACGCATTGTCCCTACCGTCCGCGATATTTTGGCCGCTGGGGGCAAACCCATTCTTTTGGCCCATTTTGGGCGTCCCGGTGGCGAACGGCGCGAAAACCTATCGCTCAAACAGTTGGTCCCTGCTCTGGAGATTGCATTTGGCGTCGAGGTTCTTTTTTCAGCCGATTGCGTGGGTCAAGAAGCTGAACTGGCCGCGCAGGAGCTGCAACCCGGTCAGGTGCTACTACTGGAAAACACCCGTTTTCACAGCGCGGAAACAAAGAATGATCCTAATCTGGCGGCAGGAATGGCGCAACTTGGGGATATCTATTGCAACGACGCATTTTCGGCCGCCCACCGCGCACACAGTTCTACCGAAGCCATTGCACGGTTGCTTCCCGCTTGCGCAGGCCGCTTGATGCAGGCCGAATTGGAGGCTCTACAAAGCGCACTGGGAAATCCCAAACGCCCAGTGACAGCAGTGGTCGGTGGCGCCAAAGTTTCAACCAAACTGGAACTGTTGGGCAATCTGATAAACAAAGTCGACAACCTTGTAATCGGCGGTGGGATGGCGAACACCTTTTTGGTGGCAAAAGGAATTAGGGTCGGTAAATCGTTGGCCGAGCGGGATATGGCAGATACGGCATCGGACATTCTGTCCAGAGCTGCACACTCCGGTTGCAATATCGTTCTTCCGTCAGACATCGTTGTTGCTGAAAAGTTTGAAGCGAACACACCGCATCAAATACTGCCTGCCGACGAGTGCCCCGAGAATGGCATGATCCTGGATGCGGGCCCCGATAGTGTGGCTGCGATTTCGGATACCTTTTCCCAAAGCAAAACGTTGATTTGGAACGGACCGCTAGGCGCATTCGAACTTGAGCCGTTCGATGTCGCCACCAATGCTGCAGCTCTCAAGGCCGCGGCGCTTACTCGATCAGGACAACTAATTTCGGTCGCAGGTGGTGGCGATACGGTCGCGGCATTGAATGCTTCGGGCGCGGCACACGACTTCACGTATATCTCGACCGCAGGTGGTGCTTTCCTTGAATGGATGGAAGGCAAAACACTGCCTGGGGTTGCCGCTTTAGAGACCTGAACCAAGTAGTTTGGTCGTTTTGGACTCACACTGAGTTTTTTGCGAATCAGGGGATTCACATCCCGAATCACCTATGACATAGTGCTTCGAGATGCCCAAAAAGGGCACGTTTCTTGAGGCAGAATTCATACGGCGGTCAACAGAGTGTCCCGTTCCAATAGACCCAGATTGGGCGCAATCGTCTTTTTCACGGTAGCTTTTATGCTGGGTGTGTATTTCACCTTTGCTGCCGTGCAGGGCGATTATGGTCTTTTCCGCAGAGTGGAGATAGCTGCGGAACGGGACGCTCTTTCGCGCGACCTCGCCAAGCTGAATTCCGAAATATCTGAGATGGAAAACCTAACTCGCCGGTTGTCGGATACCTATCTGGACCTCGACCTTCTGGATCAACAGGCACGGTCGATTTTAGGTATGATCCGTTCTGACGAGATCGTAATCCAATAACGTTACGCATTATCGAAACTTTTCGGCCAGGGGACACCTGCCTAGATCGCCGGTCAAATCCTGCGCGTCCTGCCGCTGCATAACATTTACACTCGCCAGATTAAGCGAAATGCTCTATGAGATAGTTTAACGCTAAACTATCTTGCCGGAAGGGGGAGATCGCCGCTATGGCTGCGCGAAAAACCACAAAGAAACCAAATGTTTCTGCGGAAGAACTTAAGACTTACTATCGGGAAATGCTGTTGATCCGCCGATTCGAAGAAAAGGCCGGGCAACTTTATGGCATGGGCCTGATCGGTGGATTTTGCCACTTGTATATAGGACAAGAAGCCGTCGTCGTAGGACTTGAAGCTGCGGCAGACGACGGAGACAAGCGTATCACTTCCTACCGTGATCATGGCCACATGCTGGCCTGCGGCATGGAACCGGGAGGTGTGATGGCCGAATTGACCGGGCGCATTGGTGGTCTGTCCAAAGGCAAAGGCGGCTCGATGCACATGTTCTCCAAGGAAAAACACTTTTACGGTGGCCACGGCATTGTCGGCGCACAAGTACCGTTGGGCGCGGGATTGGCTTTTTCTGATAAGTACAAGGGGAACGACCGGGTCACGTTTACTTATTTTGGTGATGGCGCAGCTAATCAGGGTCAGGTTTACGAAACATTCAATATGGCGGCGCTGTGGGATTTGCCCGTCGTCTTCGTCATCGAAAATAACCAGTACGCCATGGGCACAGCGCAAGCCCGCTCGACCTCAACCAAAGAAATTTTCCACCGAGGTGAGGCGTTCGGCATTCCGGGCGAAATCGTCAACGGAATGGACGTACTGGCCGTAAAAGAGGCTGGCGAAAAAGCAGTAGCCCACTGCCGCGCAGGAAAAGGTCCATATATTCTTGAGATCAAGACGTATCGGTATCGCGGTCATTCAATGTCAGACCCAGCCAAGTACCGCACGCGTGAAGAAGTTCAGAAAGTGCGTGAACAGAGCGATCCAATCGAACATGTGCGTGAGCTTTTGCTAACAGGAAAACACGCGACAGAGGACGATCTGAAGGCGATCGACAAAGAAATCAAAGAGATCGTCAATCAGGCCGCCGAATTCTCGAAAGAAAGCCCCGAGCCGTCGTTGGACGAGCTTTGGACCGATATCTACGCCTGAGAGGACGATTAAGACATGGCAACCGAAATTCTCATGCCCGCCCTTTCGCCCACTATGGAAGAGGGCACTTTAGCCAAATGGTTAGTCAAGGAAGGCGACACCGTATCCTCGGGCGATATCATGGCCGAGATCGAAACCGACAAAGCGACGATGGAGTTCGAAGCCGTCGATGAAGGTATCGTCGGTAAAATCCTGATCGCCGAAGGTACTGAAGGGGTAAAGGTTAATACACCCATCGCGGTGTTGGTGGAAGAAGGCGAAGACGCCTCCGCGCTTCCCGCGGCAGCGCCCGCACCAGTGACCGAGGTCGCCCCGGCGGCAGTTGATGCCCCTGCTCCTTCCGCTGCCCCTGCCGCGCCCGTTGTGGACCTGTCGCCGGACTGGCCTGCCGACGCCGAGATGAAATCTGAAACCGTCCGCGAGGCGCTCCGCGACGCGATGGCCGAAGAAATGCGCGGCGACGAGGATGTCTATCTGATGGGCGAAGAGGTCGCCGAGTATCAGGGTGCGTATAAAATCTCACAAGGTCTGCTGGACGAATTCGGGCCTAAACGTGTGATTGATACGCCAATTACAGAACACGGTTTTACCGGCATCGCGGTTGGTTCAGCCTTTGGCGGGTTGAAACCGATTGTTGAGTTCATGACGTTCAACTTCGCCATGCAAGCAATTGACCAGATCATCAACTCAGCCGCCAAAACTCTGTATATGTCTGGCGGGCAAATGGGTTGTCCGATCGTGTTTCGCGGACCTAACGGTGCTGCGGCGCGTGTAGCGGCACAGCATTCGCAAGACTATGCCGCTTGGTACATGCAAGTTCCCGGATTGAAAGTTGTTATGCCGTATTCGGCAGCCGACGCGAAAGGTCTGCTGAAATCGGCAATCCGCGACCCTAACCCGGTAGTCTTTTTAGAAAACGAAATCCTGTATGGTCGATCTTTTGATGTGCCACAGGTGGATGACCTGACCATCCCACTGGGCAAGGCTCGTATCTGGCGCGAAGGCTCTGATGTGACCATCGTCAGCTTTGGTATCGGTATGCAATTCGCGTTGGAAGCCGCTGACAAATTGGCCGAGGAGGGAATAAACGCCGAAGTGATCGATCTTCGCACAATCCGCCCGATGGACACTGGCGCGATTATCAACTCGGTAATGAAAACCAACCGTCTGGTAACTGTGGAAGAAGGCTGGCCCCAAGGCTCTGTGGGTAGCTATATCTCATCAGTCGTAATGCAGGAGGCGTTCGATTACCTTGACGCGCCGGTCATCACTTGTACCGGAAAGGATGTTCCGATGCCGTATGCCGCCAACCTTGAAAAACTGGCGCTGGTTACGACCGATGAGGTGATCTCGGCTGTCAAACAGGTGACTTATCGGTAACAGAATGGATATCAGGGGCCGCGATCCAGCAACCGAATGCTACCGTGTCGATCTGGTAATTGACGATCGTACGATCACGGCCCTTGTGCCTGAGCGTTTGGCGGCTGATATGCGATTGATCGGTTCTCGGTCATCTCACCAAACAGCCTACGTCTGGATGGCTGAAAACAAAGAAAAAATCGAAGCGGCGATAGCGACACTCGCACGCGGCACCGGGCGCCCACGGGCGCCTTTTGACCAAATTACTTTGATTGAGGAGCGCTGAAATGCCCACCGAAATCCTGATGCCTGCTCTGTCTCCCACTATGGAGGAAGGCACGCTTGCGAAATGGCTCGTCAAAGAAGGCGACACTGTATCCTCCGGCGACTTGCTGGCTGAGATAGAAACCGACAAAGCCACGATGGAGTTCGAGGCGGTCGACGAAGGTGTCGTTGGCAAAATCCTAATCCCGGAAGGAACCGAAGGCGTTAAAGTAAACACCGCTATTGCGGTTCTGTTGGAAGATGGCGAAAGCGCTGATGATATCTCGACGTCGCCAGCCCCTGCCCCTGCGGCCGCGCCAAACACGGCGGCGGGCGACGAAGCCGCGCCCGCGACATCCGAGGCCCCTGCCCCTGCTCCAGCCGCCCCTGCAAAGGCTGATGGAGGCCGTATCTTCGCTTCGCCTTTGGCACGTAGAATTGCAGCGCAAAAAGGACTCGACCTAGCGCAAATTAACGGTTCCGGTCCGCATGGCAGGATCGTCAAGGCGGATGTCGAAGGCGCGACAGCAAGCGCACCAGCCATCGCTCCGGCCGCTACAACCGCCCCCCCCTCTGCTGCTGCCCCAGCGGGTCCTTCAGCTGACGCGGTTGCCAAGATGTACGAAGATCGCGAATTCGAAGAAATTAAACTGGACGGAATGCGCAAGACGATCGCCGCCCGACTTTCCGAAGCCAAACAGACCATTCCGCATTTCTATCTGCGTCGTGACATCAAGCTGGATGCACTGTTGAAGTTCCGAAGCCAGCTGAACAAACAGCTAGAAGGTCGCGGAGTGAAACTGAGCGTTAACGACTTTATCATCAAAGCCGTTGCCAACGCCCTGCAACAAGTACCCGAGTGCAATGCTGTTTGGGCCGGAGACAGGGTCTTACAATTGAAACCTTCGGATGTAGCTGTTGCCGTCGCTATCGAAGGCGGCTTGTTCACACCTGTACTGCAAGACGCCGATACCAAATCGCTCTCTGCTTTGTCGACCGAGATGAAAGACCTTGCTGGTCGCGCCCGGGAACGTAAGTTGGCTCCGCATGAATATCAGGGCGGTACGTTTGCCGTTTCCAATCTGGGCATGTTCGGTATCGACAACTTCGATGCAATCGTGAATCCACCCCACGCTGGTATTTTGGCGGTCGGAACTGGACTGAAAAAACCCGTTGTCGGAGATGACGGAGAACTGACAGTAGCCACGATCATGTCCGTCACAATGTCAGTTGATCACCGCGTTATCGACGGAGCGCTTGGCGCACAATTGCTGCAAGCCATTGTCGAAAATCTTGAAAACCCGATGGTGATGCTGGCTTGATGTAATTCACAAAAAGCCCCACCCGAACGGAAATCGGGCGGGGCCAAGATTTGTAATGATCGAAAAGCGGCGTTTAGTTTCCGATCAACTCAAGAGTTCAAAGACTGTTCTCGCATCGATGCGACAAGCTTAACTTGGACCCTGGTGATTCTTTCCCAGCATATGATCCATTGAAATCGAGGGCTGATCGCACCCTGCTTCACCGACAATCTTCGCGGGAATGCCCGCAACCGTCTTGCAGGCTGGAACCTCCTCCAACACCACAGATCCGGCTGCGATGCGGCTGCAATGGCCAACCGTGATGTTCCCAAGAACCTTTGCACCAGCCCCAATCAGTACTCCATCTCCGATCTTGGGATGACGATCTTCCTCTTCCTTACCTGTCCCGCCCAGCGTCACGGAGTGCAACATCGAAACATTATCACCTACAACGGCAGTTTCGCCGATCACGATTGAATGGGCGTGGTCGATCATAATCCCCTTGCCAATTTTCGCAGCCGGATGGATATCAATTCCAAATATCTCAGACGAACGCATCTGAACAAAATACGCCAAGTCATGCCGGCCTTTTCGCCACAGCCAATGACCTACGCGATAAGCCTGCATCGCCTGATATCCTTTGAAATAGAGCACTGGCTGCAGCAGACGGTGACAGGCCGGATCACGCTCGTATACCGCCATCAGATCCGCCCGCGCCGCTTCTAGCAAAGAGGCGTCGTCCGAATAGGCTTCTTCAACGATTTCACGCAAGACCATCATCGACATCTCGTTCGAGCACAACTTGGCGGCAATGCGATAGGACAAAGCCCTCTCGAGACTGCGGTGATGCAGGATACAGGCGTGAACCAGACCACCCATAAGTGGTTCCTTTTCCACGGCCGCCAGAGCCTCTGCCGTTATGCGATCCCAAACAGGATCGACGTTGGTGATTTGACTGCGCTTTTCGAACATGGCTTTTGATCCTTTTCTGCGCCTAGAATAGCCATCTAAGGTCAAAATCACCAAACGCAAACCCCTGATGTGTTATACAACAAAAAATGAACGAACATGATCACCGATATTTTGAACGACTTATCAAAGTTCGGTTGGCGTCTCTCGAGGCGGAGTCAGCGTCAGGCCACGACGCACAAGCGATTGTCGAACTTGATCAACAGGCCGTTGGACGCCTCAGCCGCATGGATGCGTTACAAAACCAGGCGATGGCAAAGGCCCAGCAGGCCCGCAGGGATGTAGAAACGCGCCGGCTTCAGACCGCGCTCAGCCGAATTGCCGAAGGCGAGTACGGCTATTGCGAAGATTGCGGAGACTTAATCGCTCGGGGGCGTCTGGAACTGGACCTTGCGGCAAGCAAGTGCGTCAGTTGTGCCTCTGACTGATATTAAACCGGATAAGATTACGTAGAACTATCTCGAAACACTCACAATATTGCAGGTCGTTGAAACTGGGCTCATCCGCCAATCGACGAATATACGCGACAGCCATCAGGGATCCGTTCCCGTATTTAGGATGTAAACGGCCCATATCCGAAGTGTATTCGTGCGCCAATTGCGCCTCGTTAAACATTTGTAAGCATATGGATTCCCGCTCGGAAGGCGGCGCGGCCAACAAGGCCCGCGCCGCTGCACTTACATCACCATGCAAAACAGTACGCAAGATGGACTAACTTGCAGTGCAAGATGCGAAAAGGCCTGGGCCAAAGATCGCTGAAACTTGAGCAACTTCGACAACGTAAGTCCCGCTTACACCATCTGCAGCCTTCGCTGTTTCCGAGTAAGACCAAATTGGAGTCGCGGTCGTCTCTTCGCGCAATAGTACCCCGTTTGAGCGAACTCGAACCAAATAAGCTTCGGTCTCTTCACCCAATGGAACATCCAAGCCGCCCCAGTCATCTCCATCCACCCGCGTGCGGCGCACCCACGAAAAGCTGTCAGCGTCGGTCTTTGACACGACTTTTAGATGAGCCGGCGCATATGGGCGCAAACCGTTGCCGTCAAATGCTTCGACCTGGTGAACAAAAGCTGGATCCTCATACCCACGCGATGCGGGACCGATCCGATAATGTTTTGAAACGCGTCGTTCATTGCGGAGCAAGTTGAGTTGGCTGATACGATCATCGAGCAAAACGAAAACAGAGCCCTCAGGCCAAACTTCAGGCATAGCTGAATCTGTTCCCAATTGGCCGCGCAACCGACCTGAAAGGTTAAATATTCCGCCTTCTTCCAATGTTGCGTCAGAGAACTGGATTACTTCCCAATTATCGGGAGTGCCGTCACCAATGGCAGCCAAGTTGGCACCGTTCAGCAAAGCTTCTCGCGGTCGTGATTCCAGAAAGCCGTCGATCAAGTTGACCCGAAGTGGCCTGCCTTCATCCCAAATTCCGGAGCTGGCCCGCCAAAGCGGTGACTCTGTGAAACCTATTACCGCCTGATCCGAAATAACTTGTCGCAGGGCATAATCTTCGTCCTGCGCAGCGACATAAATAGCTACATTGCCCGCCCACGGGTCTGCCGACAAAGCAAGATAGGGCGCATGTGCGGCCTCTGCCCCTGTAATGAGCGGTAGATCCATAAGTACCGGTAAAACGGGTGTCGGCGCGATAAAAGGTCTGGCGTTGACGCCATCGTCAGTGATCTCGGCGGGGGCATAAACGTCGGGTTCAATCCGAACCGCGTCGACCAGCTGCATTTCAGCCTGTTCAATCCGGTCAATACGAAAACTCGGGAAGTCCTGCTGATCCATGCCTTTCAAGCGAACAACGTCACCAGCGCCAAGATTCAGCTGAGACGGCGGCAAGGCGAAGCGCGCGGTTTCGCGCGACATCCGAGACTCGCTGAGCCACCGTTCGACAGTTTGACGTCCCTCGCCCCGGGTCATTGACAGAGCCATTTCGTTCACTGCAACTGCATGAGTACGATCATCCGGCAGCACCGCTTCTTCGGCAACGATATCGTGATCTGCGTCGGATTGAACAAAGCGTAGTCGGACCCGTCCGGCCATCTCTGCCTCGGCTTCACGCCGATACTCAACAGTGCCTTCGACATCAGAGTTGATCGCAAATCCGTCTGGGTTTACGTCAAAGGCCTTAAGACCACTACGCATCCGGAACACCAGCTTACCGTCGCGCTCAATAGCGTCGAACCCGTATCGCATCATCAGCGGCTGCAGAGCTTGGCGGCCATCCAGTACATCCTCAATCGCGTAACCACGCACAACCCCATGCAGCCCGGACACGTCTATGTCGCTGACACCAGCTCGACGGCAGATTTCGGACACAACAGCCCCGTCGCGTGAGCAACCCGCCCTTGCTCATACAACGCCGCTACGGGTTCTGACCTCGCGATCTTGCCGCGAGATGCCCGCACTGCTCGGAACGGGACCAGAGGATCTACTTGCCGAACGACCTCTTCAACCAAATCTCCGCCTTGATTGATCTCGGCCACCAACCGTTCAGCCCCGAATTCATCCATCGCGTCAATCGCCGCCTGCGCCCATCCCGCTGGGCCAAGCCCTTTCACTGTTCTGTCCGCCAGTACGAATGCTCGCCAATCTTCCGGCGATCCTTCCATCTGGGCACCTACCACTACGATTCCGCAAGCATCCGCATCTGAACCCGCCGTAACTGCTGGATCCAGAGCGACCACGATGCGGTCCAAATTGGGCACATAGTCAGTTCGCGTTGAGTCCAGCATCGACACTGTCCATAGCGCGCCTTCGGCATCTGACAGCAAAACGCCGTCCAATTCCTGGCGTCCTAACCGCGTACCCGCGTATCGTGACCTCACTTCCTCTAAAAACGATCCGGCCAGGTTAGCGCGGTTCGCCTCGGTCTTTGCATGCGTTTGTACCGTCGACGGTGACGCCAAAAGATCCTTCAAAACTTTAACATTCTTCGGTGTCGTCGTTACGCAGACGCGCGGTCGCTCGCCCAGCCGTAAGGCGAACTGTAACATATCCCAAGTTTCACCTGCCTTCTTCCATTTCGCCAGCTCATCCACCCAAGCCGCATCGAATTGTGGCCCTCGCAAACCTTCCGGGTCATACGCAGAAAACACCTGTGCTTCTGCTCCATTCGGCCAGATTAGTTTTCGCTCGGTAGCTTTCCACATTGGGCGGCGATCTGGCGGTGAACACCGCAAAATCCCGCTTTCGCCAAAGATCATCACATCGCGAACCTGATCGAAAGTTTCGCCGACCAGCGCAACCCGTCTGGCTTCGCCGCAATCCATCGGCTTTGCACCCTCGACCATCGAGCGCACCCATTCGGCACATGCTCGCGTCTTACCTGCACCGCGTCCGCCCATAATCACCCATGACCGCCAATCGCCTTCTGGTGGCAGCTGATGTGGCATTGCCCAAAACTCGAACAGAAAAGGGAGGGCGCACAGCCCCCCCTCCCCAATCTCACTTAGAAATCTGTCCTGCACCGCAGCAGGCGCGGAGGCGAGCCAGCCTGCACCCAATCTCAGATCGCGCCCGTTCAAGGTCGAGCGCGTAACCTCCTTGGGCAATTCCGGCTTGCCTGTGGTGTTGTTCGACAAAGCTTATCTCCACTTTCTGGCAACTTCGGATCAGCCCCTCTAGCTGACCGAGTTGTTTCGCTGAACCAGCAAAATCTGCATCCTCCCCGGCTCCAATCCGCCTGCGCAGTTCTTCCGCTGCTTGGCGCAGATTGCGAATGGACCTCTCGAGCGACTGCAAAAGATCTGCAGTCTGCGAAATCCGCTCTTCCGGGGTTATCAAAGTCATATTTGCCTGTGACCTCATGCGTGAGTGATCTCCGCACGAGAGAAACGAAAGCGGCCTCCAGGTCGCCCCAGGGCCGCTTCACACTTCTTCTAGCATGGCACAATTTAAAATTGTAAAGCGCGTGAAGTCAATATGTTACGCAACATGATCGCAACGCCCATCGAACCTATCAAGCGCAACATCATAGAAAAATTCATTTCAGCAGGCTCTGTTGAAACTAAATCTATCCTCGCGCAATCTCCAAAAACGCCGCGCTTACGATAAGTGCAGCGCCAAAGAACTCTCGCATGCCGAACGGTTCTCCGGACAGCAATGCAGCAGACATTAGTCCAACCACAACCTCGCTCATCAACAACAGGCCGACTCGCGCTGGAGTGAGCTTTGTAGAAGGCCAAATCGTAAGATAAATCATCGGAAGAGTATAAAGAACGGAAAGGGCAGCGAATGGCAAAACGTCCATTAAGACGCCGTTGCCGCCATTCAACCTCAAAGCCCCGGCCCCAAGGAATAAGCTAACAATTGACAGGATCAGTGCGCCGAATAGAAAAGCGAAAATTTGCCCCCCAACCGGCACCGACTTGGTTCGGTATAGTCCGAGCGTCCCAACGGCCCATGTCATGCCAGAAATCAGCGCTAACCAGTCGCCCACATTGC
The DNA here is from genome assembly GCF_059613365.1 of Ruegeria sp. BHSA163. Classification (NCBI taxonomy): domain Bacteria; kingdom Pseudomonadati; phylum Pseudomonadota; class Alphaproteobacteria; order Rhodobacterales; family Roseobacteraceae; genus Ruegeria; species Ruegeria sp. BHSA163. The sequence goes on along the minus strand of NZ_JBXWSJ010000007.1, from coordinate 57,443 downwards.
GCGGCCAAGGAATCGATTGTTCACCGCCTAGAACTACAAAAAGCCCGCAAACCCCGCACAATAGGCTAAGTAACCGGAGGGGACCCAATCTCTCGCCTAAGAACACAAATCCTAAGACAGTGCCCCAAATTGGCGTCAAATAGAAAAGCAGGATCGATCGGGCGACTTCTGTGTAGGCCAAGCTGATCGAATACAGACTGAATGCTGCCCCTGTGAATACACCACTGAAAACTAGGCCGCGCCATTCTTGAGCCAAAGCCTGTCGACTTCTCCACAAAATCGGGATCAAAACGACAAGCGCAGTTGTATACATCGCGATGCCCGGCCAGGCGCCATCCAGACCCATTTCCAAAAAAAATCGGACTGGAATCCAATAAAGACCCCACAGCATTCCTCCACACACCAGTGCTATGCTGGCTGTTCGAATGTCGCGATTTTGCGTGATTCCCTGGGTCATTACCGGTCCAATTTCTTAGGTCGTTACTTTGATGGATTGCACTCGTGCCCAATTACTTTTGGAATGCAACTCGGAACCAACAGCATTGAAAAAAAAGTTTTTAACAAATCGTTAACATCACAGGAAAATTGTTGCGACCAAGCGTAACCATTAAAGCCAATTCGCGTCAGTGTAACACTCGCGATACAATATTATTCCGAAAATGATACTGACCATAGACAAGAAGTCCATTCCACCGAGCTCGGTCTTGACATTCTCTTCCTCAACACGCATTGGCCTCGCAAAACAGCGCTAACGCGTGAGCAACAAAGGGCCAATTGAGCTGGTCCTGCAGCGCCCTATAACCTCCAGTTCCCCATCACGCAGGGTTCTTGAAGCGACGGCCACATGTGGCGGGGTATTTCCGTTCTTCCCGAGGTCGCGCACAACCCCTGCTGACCACGCATACTGCGTGCTCTGCAATAACTCGTCTGTGGGACAATCCCGCAGAAAATGAAGGAATATTACTTGTTCGATTTCGACATGCTCGGGCTTGCGCCAGAACTGAACCAAGCACTAAAACGCGCAAAACTCATCCAGCCCACACCGATCCAAAATCAGGCAATTCCATTGGCGTTGGATGGCCAAGATATCTTAGGATTGGCACAGACCGGTACCGGAAAAACGCTGGCATTTGGCCTGCCGTTGATTGACCACCTTCTAGCGCAACCCGGCAAGCCGGCGCCCAAGACGACCAAGTCGCTGGTCCTTGCCCCCACGCGCGAATTGGTCAATCAGATCGCCGACAGTTTACGCGCCTTGACGCATAAGACAAAAATTCGGGTCGCAACCGTGGTTGGCGGCCAGTCCATCAACAAACAAGTCATGTTTCTTGCGCGCGGCACAGACATTCTGGTGGCCACTCCGGGCCGACTAATTGACCTTATGGATCGTGGCGCAGTCGATCTTAGCTCGGTCAAACATCTGGTATTGGACGAAGCTGATCAGATGCTGGACATGGGCTTTATTCACGCTTTGCGCCGCATCGCGCCAGAACTTGGCACACCACGGCAAACGATGCTGTTTTCCGCGACAATGCCAAAACAAATGGAAGAACTGAGCCGGGCCTATCTCAGCAATCCCAAACGCGTGCAAGTTTCCCCTCCTGGTAAAGCCGCAGACAAGATCACGCAGTCCGTACACTTTGTGGCTCGTTCCGAAAAGCCTGCCAAATTGCGCGAAATTTTGTCCCAGGACGCTGGCGCTCTGACGCTAGTGTTTTCACGCACAAAACACGGCGCCGAAAAACTGATGAAAGGACTGGTGTCAGACGGGTTCAATGCTGCCTCAATTCACGGCAACAAAACTCAGGGTCAACGTGATCGTGCGATCAAGGCATTCCGACAAGGCGAAATCAACGTTTTGGTTGCAACCGATGTCGCCGCGCGTGGTATCGATATTCCCGGCGTAGCCTACGTAATCAACTACGACCTGCCCACGGTACCAGACAATTACGTCCATCGCATCGGCCGTACAGCACGCGCAGGGCGCGAAGGAGAGGCTATCTCATTCTGCACCACGGACGAAGTTGATCAACTTCGGCAAATTCAAAAGTTGATGAAAGCCGAAATACCAGTTGCAAGCGGCTCGATGCCGGAAGCAGTAGAAAAAACAAAACAGGCGCGACACCGAGGCAAAGGTCGCCGCGGTCCAAGCAGCAATCAGAACTTAGGCGGTGCTAAACCGGCGGCGCAAAAAAGACGCCGTCCAAGACGCAGAAAGGCTGCCTGACGTCACCGGACATTAAAAATATTGTTTCCTGTCGCTATGACAGCGACAGGAAACAATAAGATCCTTGCGCCGGCATTTGCCGAAACAAAGTTTAGTTGTTGGAGTTGTTTTGCTCCGCTTCTATCTCACGCCACTTCGCGACATTACGGTTGTGCTCCTGAAGCGTTTCAGCAAACGCGTGGCCGCCTGTTCCGTCAGCCACGAAGAACACAAAATCCGTATCGTCCGGCGCTACAGCCGCCTCAAGACTAGCGAGTCCTGGGTTGGCAATCGGAGTCGGTGGCAATCCATCGATCTGGTAAGTATTCCAAGGGGTTGGTCGATTCAGTTCGCTGCGGCGCAAACCACGGCCCAGAACGCCGCGACCCTTAGTTACGCCGTAAATAACCGTCGGATCCGTTTGCAACTTCATACCCTGATTCAATCGGTTCACAAAAACGCTGGCCACCTGACCGCGCTCCTCTGGCACACCAGTTTCCTTTTCGATGATAGAAGCAAGGATCAGCATTTCTTCTGGATTGCTCAAAGGCAAACCGTCCTGCCGTCTCTCCCAAGCGGCGTTGATCCTCAATTGCTGCTTGGCCTGCATATCGCTTAATACTTCATTTCGGTCTGTTCCTGACGTCACTTCATAGCTATCAGGCGCCAACATTCCTTCTGCCGGAATCTCCGCGACCTCACCACCAAGGAAATCGGCCGACTTCAACGCCTCAACGACTTGCCAACTGGTAACCCCTTCCGCCAACGAAATACGATACCGAGTATCCGCGTCGTTGCGTTTTTCTCCGTAAATATCCGGCGTTTCATCTACGTCTGTCTCGAACATTGCGATTTCAACAAAGTCCAACGTAGCCGGGTCCAGTTCACGGACTCGCGTCTGCGTTCTGGTCACACCTATACGGTATTCGATCTCTGTCCCGCATGTACTGGCACCGCTTTTTGTGATGTCCTCCACGATCTGTTCCATGGATGAGCCTTCCCGAACCAGAAAACTCCCGGCTTTCAACTGCTGCGACTTGTCAGAATAATCCGCTCCCATGCGAAAGATCGTTGCGTTGGTGATCGCGCCTTGATCTTCAAGTTCGCGGCTAACCCGTGTCATATTCGAACCGCTTTTCACCTGCAGGCAAATTGCCGTTTCCAACGGCCCATCCGCTCTGTATTGCGACTGGCCCCACAATATCACGCCACCAATTAGAAACATGCCAACCACCAGAATGGTCAGCATGTTTGACGCAAGACCTCGCCACATTTAGCTGACCTTTCCGAAGATCACACTTGCGTTGGTGCCGCCAAAACCGAACGAGTTAGATAAAGCCACGTTGATTTCTCGTTCCCGCTTGGCATTTGGCGCCAGATCGATGGGTGTTTCCACTGCAGGATTATCCAGATTTATCGTCGGAGGCGCCACCTGGTCTCGAATAGCAAGAATCGAGAAAATTGCCTCAATAGCGCCAGCAGCGCCCAGTAAGTGACCTGTCGCGGACTTGGTCGACGTCATAGTCGCATTGCTTGCGTGGTCCCCCAACAGCCGCTCTACAGCGCCCAGTTCAATTGTATCCGCCATGGTCGAAGTTCCATGAGCATTGATGTAATCAAGATCTTTTGGCTCTAGCCCAGCGCTACGCAATGCGGCTTTCATTGAGCGTTCTGCTCCGTCACCATCTTCGGAAGGGGCAGTAATGTGATAGGCGTCTCCAGACATGCCATAGCCAAGAACTTCGGCATAAATCTTTGCGCCTCGCGCTATTGCATGGTCGTACTCCTCCAGCACGACGATACCTGCACCTTCCCCCATAACAAACCCGTCGCGGTCGACGTCATATGGTCGGCTGGCTGCCTTGGGATTATCGGCGTACTTGGTAGAAAGGGCCTTGCACGCGTTGAAACCAGCGATACCGATTTCGCAAATACAGCCTTCGCCACCGCCAGCAATCATAACATCGGCATCGCCTGATCGGATAATACGGCTGGCGTCACCAATTGCGTGCGCGCCTGTTGAACATGCCGTCACAACCGAATGGTTCGGGCCCTTGAAACCGAAGCGGATTGAAACCTGCCCAGACGCCAGGTTGATCAGTGCTCCGGGAATAAAGAACGGCGATACTCGGCGTGGTCCTTTATCCCTGATCAAGTTGGCTGTTTCGGCAATCGATCCCAAGCCACCGATACCTGACCCGATCAGCACCCCAGTGCGCAAGCGGTCCTCTTCATCCTCGGGCGTCCAGTTGGCATCTTTACAAGCCATTTCAGCGGCAGCGATTGAATAAAGTATAAAATCCTCAATCTTGCGCTGCTCTTTCGGTGGCATCCAATCATCAGGGTTGAATGTTCCGTTCGTTCCGTCTCCACGTGGAACTTCACAAGCATAAGTCGTGGAAACCCCGCTTGCCTCGGCATCGAACAAGGTAATAGGTCCAGCGCCGGATTCTCCGTCCAAAAGCCGCGACCAGCTTTCCTCGACTCCGCTGGCCAAAGGAGTGACCAATCCTAGCCCGGTAACAACGACTCTGCGCATGAAGTGCCTCTTGCCTGCTTCCTGTTATGCGAAACGTCCATACCCCGCTCCGCCCCCCGGGGGCAAGAGGAACGGCAAATTCCGCGCCAAGATACATTGACCATTTGATAAACGATCCAAGTTATCGGATGAAATCGCCAAAATAAAACCCGCCCCTTTGTTTTCGTGAAAAGGGGCAGGCAAAAGGTTAACGAATTCACCTACTGGAACTGTGCGACGGGTTCGTGCGCAGCAGTTGCCACATTCAAAGCCTCCTCCAGATCGACCGCCTTACGGAACAATGCGCGCCCTACCAAAGCTCCGGCAATGTTGTGGATGTACGCCAACCTGGAAATGTCATCGACCTTGCGAACAACACCGCTGGCCACCACTGGCGTTCGGGAGTGCTGCGCCAGACCTGAAATCAAACCAAGCTGCGCCTCTACGTCTTCCATGTCACTATCGATGTCCGTGACCAATATGCTGGCGAAAGGCGTGTCTGCGAAGGCGTCAATGAATGCTTCGGGGGTAAACGCGCTCTGCGTGCGCCACCCTTCGGTCATAACGTATCCGCGCCAGACATCCACCGCCAAGACGATCTGATCAGGGTGAAGCTTAGCAAGTTCCTTGACGAGATTGGGGTCCCTGGCCGCCATTGTGCCGATTACGACCCGGCCTGCGCCCTTGTCGATCCAGTACTCGACATTCTCGCGGGTTCGCATTCCACCGGCCAGTTGAACGGGGATTTCCGCGCTGCGAATTATTTCTTCCACCAAACCTGAGTTAGTATCGCGACCTTCAACCGCATCAAAATCAGTCAGGTGCATCCATTCAGCGCCCGTGGCGGCCCATCTACGGGCCGTTTCAACCGGGTCTACATGCCAGATCATTGCTTCGTCCAGGCGCCCTTTGTCTAATGTAACACAACGCCCGTTCTGCAATTCCATCGTAGGGTAAATCCTCATGAGCTTGCTCCTCCGCCCATTCGCTCTGAAATCCTAGGATAGCATACATGTCGCTGAAACCGGTGTTTCACCCAGTTTCGGCAAACGAAGCGCATTTTGCGTCATCGTGGCTGAACGAGCGTTTCAAACTTTTGAAGGAGGACCATTTCTGCGAAACAGATAAACCGGAGTTTCCCGGTATTCTGCTTCGCGCAGCATCGAGTATCCCAGCCTTACCGCTAAGTTTTGCGATGCTGAATTGTCCGCATCGATCAAAGCAACAAGCGGGCCTGGAATAACTCGGTCAAACCAATCATGCGCTGCCTGTGCTGCTTCGAAACCGTAACCTTGACCCTGACCTTCGGGCGCCAAAACCCATCCGGATTCGGGATACTGGTCAAAATCTGACCCAAGTGATCGATTCCCGAAAAAGAACCCGGCCTGGCCTATTAACTTGCGATTCGATTGCAATACGACGGCCCACTGGCCGAATCCGGTCATTTGCCAATGCCCAGCATTTCGCAGAAAAGAGTCCCAAGCCTCACCTCTGCTGCGCGGAGAACCGCCAATGTGGCGTACCACGTTTGGGTCGCTCCATATTTCTGCGTACCGTTCAAAGTCCTCAGGTCGCAGTGCGCACAGCGTCAATCGCGCCGTGTTTATCATCGGGGTGGATCTTATCATGCCCTTGCCCGCTCGAATTATGCCTCGTCACCACAGTGCGAACACCTTTTACCTCTCGCAAGCTAGAATTGAACATAAACGCAAAAAAACGGCGCCTCCGTTGCCCGGAAGCGCCGTTTTCATCGGGATCAATGCGATCAGGATGCTTCTGTGATGAATTTGACGGCGTCGCCAAAAGTTTGGATGGTTTCGGCGGCGTCATCGGGAATCTCGATGCCGAACTCTTCTTCGAAGGCCATAACCAGCTCAACTGTGTCCAAGCTGTCTGCACCCAGATCGTCGATGAAGGAAGCGTTTTCAGCCACCTTGTCTTCTTCTACGCCCAGGTGCTCAACAACGATCTTTTTTACGCGATCTGCGACGTCGCTCATGTCTATTCCTCATTCCTTATCAGGGCGGTGTGCCCGGTTCTGCCCATGCCCGCTCGGGGTGGCTCTGATTTGCCCTTTCCGGGCGGTTTGGGTCCCGGATGCCCGGGAAAGTAAGAAAACCGGCCAACCTGACCGGTCTCTGTGCATATGCGCCGCCTATAGCACAGACTACGCACAAGGCAAACGCTTTCGCATCGGCCGCGAGTTGCAGTTATAACATGGCCATACCACCATTCACATGCAAGGTGCTTCCGGTGACATAGCCTGCCTCGGGGCTGGCAAGATACAGTACAGCGGCGGCGATTTCATTAGGGTCACCCATCCGGCCGGCAGGAACCTGCTGCAGTAAACCTGCCTTTTGATCTTCTGTCAGTTTCTCGGTCATAGCAGTTGTAATGAAGCCTGGGGCAACGGTATTTACCGTTATGCCGCGTGTAGCGACCTCATGCGCAAGGGCTTTGGAGAATCCAACCATACCAGCCTTGGACGCCGCATAATTGGTCTGACCCGGGTTTCCGATTGCACCGACAATGGAAGAGATATTCACTATACGACCCCATCGCGCCTTCATCATGCCTCGGATCACGCCTTTGCAAAGCTTCATTGTGGCAGTCATGTTAACGTCGATCACACTCTGCCAATCTTCGTCAGACATGCGCATAAACAAGTTGTCACGCGTTATACCCGCGTTATTGACAAGTATGTCAACTGACCCCATCGCCTCTATCGCCTGTTTTGGCAACGCATCTACAGCTTCCGGATCGCTTAGATTACAGGGCAAAATGTGAGCGCGCTCGCCCAATTCTTCGGCCAACGCCTTCAACGGTTCTACCCGCGTTCCGGACAAGCCGACCGTCGCGCCTGCGCCGTGCAAAGCTCGCGCGATGTCGCCGCCTATCCCACCCGAAGCTCCGGTGATCAGTGCATTCTTACCAGTCAAATCAAACATTCTTTGTTCCTCGTCCAGCACCCGGAATGGGTTAGATTTTGTTTTTTAAGTTTCGGCTTGCAGGACCTTTTGCACATCTTCCGGAGTTCCGACGGCCTTGCCAACGATAGTTCTGTCAATTTTGCGGATCATACCCGTCAAAGCCTTGCCAGCACCGATTTCCCATGTCTCGGTAACACCCTGCTTACCCATGTATTGAACGCTTTCACGCCACCGAACTGAACCAGTGACTTGTTCCACAAGCAACCGCCGGATCAGGTCAGGGTCGGTTATAGCTTCAGCGCGCACATTGGCCACAAGCGGAACTACGGGTCCCTGAATCTCAACTGCAGCTAACGCTTCGGCCATGGCGTCCGCAGCCGGTTGCATCAGCGCACAATGGAATGGGGCACTAACAGGAAGCATCACCGCGCGTTTGGCGCCCTTTTCCTTAGCGATTTCGGCTGCACGCTCCACAGCAGATTTCGATCCGGAAACAACAACCTGAGTCGGGTCATTGTCATTTGCGGCCTGACAAATCGCGCCTTGCGCCGCCTCTTCAGCAACGGCGCGAACTGCATCAAGATCTAGGCCAAGAATTGCCGCCATCGCACCTTCGCCGACAGGAACTGCACTTTGCATAGCCAGACCTCGCGTACGCAATAAACGAGCCGTATCTGCGACCGACAAAGCACCAGCTGCGGCAAGCGCTGAATACTCCCCCAGCGAATGCCCCGCAACGAAGGATGCCTTCGTAATCGAAACGCCCTCTGTCTCGAGGGCGCGCATCGCGGCAATCGAGGTCGCCATTAAGGCGGGCTGCGCGTTTTGTGTCAGTGTCAGTTCTTCTATTTCACCGGTCCAGATCAAATTGCTCAGCTTCTCGCCCAGCGCTTCGTCTACGTCGTCAAAAACCGCTTGAGCGGCAGGGTAGGCTTCGGCCAACGCCTTGCCCATTCCAATGGTTTGGGCGCCCTGCCCCGGAAAAACGAACGCGAGTGTCATTGCAACCTCATGTGTAACATCAAGTTTCGGCGGGGTGTAAACCGACAAGCCACGCGGCACAAGCATTGCCTGCGATCTGCATCAGGGCACCGTCATTGTGCATAACCTGCTGTTGTGTCTGTGCGTGGGGTCCCTAGGTTGGGCACAGCCTATCAGTTCCGGAGCGTTTGACCTATGGCCTCAAGCAACACTTTCGCCAGCTATGGCAGTGTCACAAAGACATTTCACTGGCTGACTGCTTTTCTAATTTTCACTGCCCTGCCATTAGGCTGGTTCGCGAACAACCTTGCCAAGGCCATCTATGACCCGTCCATCCCCTCTACCGAGGCGGACATCGCCCAGGCGGCAGGCATGTTTTCATTGCACAAGACGGTTGGGATCGCCGTTTTCTTTGTTGCGTTGGCCCGCATTCTTTGGGCAGCCACCCAGACGAAACCCGGTCTTTTGAACGCCGAAAACAAACCCGAGGCCTTTGCTGCCGAAACTGTGCACTGGCTTTTGTATGGGTCGCTGGTTCTGGTCCCGCTGTCGGGCTGGGTGCACCACGCAGCAGCCGAAGGTTTCGCACCCATATTATGGCCTTTTGGCCAGAACCTGCCCTTGATTCCAAAATCGGCTACGTTGGCTGAAGTCACTGCAGGGCTGCACTGGTTATTTATTCTGATCTTGGCGGGGTCTCTGTTGATGCATATCGCGGGGGCGCTAAAGCACCACATCATTGATCGGGATGGGACACTGCGCCGAATGCTTCCCGGACGATCAGATGTAGCAGAGCCTCCTGCACAGCATCATTCTGCAACTCCAGCGTTTGCGGCCTTGGCGGTCTGGACCGCGGTCTTGACAGGTGGTTGGTATGCCGGCGTATTCACACATCATTCAACAGCCGGAACTGAGACCACTGAACTGACCGAGGTGCAATCCGACTGGAATGTGCAGGAAGGCACATTGTCATTCACGATCACACAACTAGGCAGCCCAGTAACTGGCACCTTCGCGGACTGGACCGCTGCCATTACTTTTGATGACCCTCCCGAGCCAGGTCTTGCTGGATCCGTCGATGTTAATATCGCGATAGGCTCGCTTAGCCTGGGGACAGTTACAGATCAGGCCATGGGCTCTGACTTTTTTGACAGCGCTCAATTTCCAACTGCAAATTTCGACGCTGATATTTATAAAACGGACGTCGGTTATGAGGCACGTGGCCCCCTCACGATCCGCGGTGAAACTATCGACATTACTTTGCCGTTTGACTTGGCGGTGCAGGACGGCATCGCGACCGTTTCGGGTGTATTGGAAGTCAACCGCCTGGACTTTGGCATTGGGAAATCCATGCCCGCCGAAGACTCTCTGGCTTTCGGTGTCACAATCTCGGTCGAACTTACCGCCTCAAAGTCAGGGGGATAGCAAAAATAAAACCGCCGGGCTTAGAAATCCCGGCGGTTTCTAAGGGTAAGAGGTTTTGGTTCAGTCGGCTTTTTGTGCCTCGACGGAAATTTTGACCTCAACCTCATCACCAACGAATGGCGCAAACTGGCCAAGGTCGAACTCGCTGCGCACCAGAGTGGTGGTCGCATCAAATCCCGCCCAAGGTTTTTTGGCCATCGGATGTTCGCCAAACTGGTTCAACTTGGCATCCAAAACAACCGACTTGGTCACTCCGTTCATTGTAAGATCGCCAGTGATATTCGCAGTGTTCTCGCCTGTCACCTCAATGTTGGTGGAGTTGAACGTGATCAAGTCCTCCTCGGCAACACCAAAGAAGTCCTCGGTCATGAAATGGTCTTCGCGAGGTTGCCAACCTGTGATCATCGCGACTACGGGCATCGAAACGCTGACGCTCGACGCGGCCGGGTCTTCTTGGTTAAACATAATCTCGCCCTCAAACCCCGAGAACATGCCGGTTGTAGTTGAATAACCCAGGTGGTTATAGCTGAATACGACCTGGCTGTGGCTGGGGTCCAGAACGTACCTCTCTGCGCTGGCGAACGCCGCACCTGCCGAAACAGCCAGAGCAGCAGCAAAAACGATGGATTTCATAAACAATCTCCGCAAATGTTTGGATGCAGCCCGAAGGGGATGCCCGAAAATGAAAATGTGCTGCCCGAAGGCAGCACACAAGACCAAAGGATTCACAAACTCTGTTCTTTTTTGAACAGATCGAAGTTTAGCTGAAAATAGTGACGTTTTGGCTCAGCTGCCCTTTGAGAGCACGGCTGACGTCAGCCGATTCCAGCGGCAGTTTCATTAATAGGCTGCCGTCTACATCAAATAGTTCGACCTGATTATCCTCGAAACGCGCGCCACCCAACGAGTCATATTCGCGACGCAGAACCGTTTGGGGGCGGCCATTTTCGTTCTTTTGCAAAATCCGGACTTCGCGGCGGATCGGGTCAAAATAAGCGTCCGGGCGACTGTCCATGACTTCTATGGTAAGAAGGCTGACACCCACGATAAGGAACATAAGTGAGGCAGCCAACTTGATCGGCCAAACTTCTGCGCCCATGACTGATCCCGGCATCAGCCACATCGAAAACGCCGATAAGACCAAAAAGGCGCCAATTACCCTCGATAAAACCATTCGAGCCTTCCAGTTCGGCGCAAAGGTGATCAGTACTGGTACCGATTTTTCAAAGGCTGCTGCTGGCGCCGCCTGTTCGAAAGTATTTGTGTTCATCACGGCCATTGTCTCGCCCTGTCAGTTTTTCCATCCCCCGGGGTTCTCCCGGCTTCATGAACAACCTCGGGGTGAAAAGCGACATGAATTGGGCGCCACAAAGGAAATTGGGCGGCTTCTCAATGGCGCAAGCAGCAGGGCTTGCCCCGCGCGCGTAAACGTGTATACGGGGCCATCCTTCGCAAGATACATGAATCGCGCAGCCTCTCGTGGCAGGGTCGCGAAGGACAAAATGACCCCGCCTTTGAAATGCGCCTTGATAGAAACAGGAGTGCACATGCCACTTTATGAGCATGTAATGATCGCGCGTCAGGACCTGTCCAACGCGCAGGCAGAAAGCCTTGTCGAACACTTCGGCACCGTTTTGGCTGACAATGGCGGCAACGTCGTTGACAGCGAATACTGGGGCGTCAAGACGATGGCTTACAAGATCAACAAGAACCGCAAGGGCCACTATGCCTTCCTGAAAACCGACGCCCCTGCTGGTGCCGTTCAGGAAATGGAGCGCCTGATGCGCCTGCACGAAGACGTTATGCGCGTACTGACCATCAAGGTCGACGAGCATGCCGAAGGACCCTCGGTCCAGATGCAGAAGCGCGACGAGCGCGAAGGCCGCCGCGAGCGCCGCTGATCAACGCCTGACGAAAGGACAAAAAACCATGGCCGCAAAACCATTTTTCCGCCGCCGCAAGGTCTGCCCGTTCTCGGGTGAAAATGCGCCGAAAATCGACTACAAGGACACCCGCTTGCTACAGCGCTACATCTCTGAGCGTGGCAAGATCGTTCCTTCGCGCATTACTGCCGTTTCGGCGAAGAAGCAGCGCGAACTCGCACGCGCGATCAAGCGCGCACGCTTTCTCGCCCTGCTGCCATACGCCGTGAAGTAAGGAGAGACTGACATGCAAGTTATCCTTTTGGAACGCGTTGCGAAACTGGGGCAGATGGGCGACGTCGTCGACGTCAAACCGGGATTTGCCCGCAACTTTCTGTTGCCCCAAGGCAAAGCGCTGAGTGCGTCTGAGGCAAACATCGCCTCATTCGAAGCCAGAAAAGCGCAACTCGAAGCTAATAACCTAGAAACCAAGAAAGAAGCTGAAGCTCTGGCCGAAAAGCTGGATGGTCAGCAATTTGTGGTCATTCGTTCCGCTTCTGATGCTGGCGCTCTCTACGGATCCGTTACGCCCCGGGACGCGGCCGAAGCCGCAACCGAGGCAGGTTTCACTGTCGACAAGAAACAAGTTGCTTTGGTCGCGCCGATCAAAGAACTGGGCCTTCATTCGGTTGCCGTCAGATTGCATCCCGAAGTCGAAGTCGAGATCAAGATGAACGTTGCCCGTTCGGAGGAAGAAGCCGAACTGCAAGCCTCTGGAAAATCGATTCAAGAATTGGCTGCCGAAGAAGAGGCCGCCGCTGAGTTCGAAATTGCAGAACTGTTTGACGACATCGGCTCAGCCGCCTCAGAGGACGAAGAGCTTATTACTGAAGAAGCTCCGGCGGAGGAAGACGAAGCTAAAGCCTAAAGCTTTTGATTTTTAACACCCAAGGGTCGTGCGACTTGCGCGGCCCTTTTTCCGTACTGATGTCAGCCAGCAAAATTTGGCCGCATTTCCAGCGTAAGGTTGCAGTCCCTAATCCGATCAATATCATTCGCGCCTGAGTTTTGGAGCAATCATATGACAAATCTTCTGCGTCGTAATGTTCTTATCTTGTTGTCGGCCGCACCCCTGGCCGCCTGCGGTGGTCCGGATACGCCAACCCGCAACGCTGAATTTTATGAACCTCCACTTTACCCGAACGAGACGCCAGAACTCCGTGCTTCCATCAACAAATGGGCTGATCATTACGCGATGCCAAGAGAACTGCTCCACAAACTCGCGATACGTGAAAGCACCCACCGGCCTTGGGCAGTGAACCGCCCCTATTACGGGTTACTGCAAATTCTGCCGGCAACGGCGCGTTCCATGGGCTACACAGGCAACGCCCAAGGGCTGTTGGACGCTGACACAAACCTTGAATTTGCCGGAAAGTATCTGCGAGGCGCTTGGCTTTTGTCTGATGGGGATCAGCAACGCGCGATTTTCTTATACGCCAAGGGATACTACCCTGAGGCGAAAAAGAGAGGAATGCTTGTTGAAACAGGCCTCGTTCCCGAGGCAAATTAGTGCATTTCCAGCTCAGTTTCCATTTGGGCGCACAATATCCTAGCCTCTGAATTTCGCAAAAACGGCATGAAATCGCTCAAAATACTCGACTTCCACACGTAAAACCTGCGACATCCGCGTTTTCCGCCCAAAATGACACACAATTGCCCCATCTTCTTGTCATAATTTGGGAAGCGTGAAGTCTTGCATGACGCTAGGTAAGTTAGGGGGCCTTTCAACCCTAAGGAGGTGGCCGCTGACGCGCGGGACGATGGGTCATTGATACATGGAAATAGTCGATCTCAGCACTCTGCCGGATGAGGACGCTCAGTACGATGAGTTTCTCAAAAAGGTGTGCGAGAAATACGAAATGGATCATGCGGCGTATGCCGGTATCAATCCCGCAGCGGGTTCGATCCATGGCCACGTGACATACAGCGACGAATGGAAGGTTCACTATCAAGAGCACGGCCTGCACTTGATAGACCCGACTCTCCACAGGGCGCAGCGAAGTATCGCACCCGTAGATTGGAGTCGTTTGGAAAGAGGCAAGGACTTTCAACGCGTTTTTAGCGACGCACATGACTTTGGAATACCTGATCAGGGGGTTACAATTCCCGTTCGGGGTCCTTACGGCGACATCGGCCTACTGAGTGCCACGCGTAATTGCTCTCCGGAAGAATGGAAAAAACTGATTGGCAACGTGATAACGGATCTGCAATCCCTTGCAGTTCATATACACGACAACGTTATGTCGTCCGACACGGTAAGCCGGATGTTGTACCAGCCTTCTTTGTCCAATCGGGAACTGGAGATTCTTCAATGGTCAGCCGCTGGAAAATCCCAACAGGACATCGGCGATATCTTATCTATTTCTCATCGTACGGTTGAAGTTCACTTGCGTTCTGCACGGCGAAAGCTTAATGCGTTAACCACCCCGCAAGCGGTAGGTCGTGCCATTGGAATCGGCTTAATCTACCCAGGATAAGCCCCCGAAATGCGGCAAACTACGGGAAAACCCTAATAGATTCAGTGTGAGAAAGGGTGAACCATTGGTTACCGACACACCACTCTTAGGGGGAAACTATGATCTTGGTAGTTGACGGGTTAAACCGACATCAGTTCAGAGATGTACTAGATGACATGTTCAGGCTACGAGCCCGAGTGTTTGGAGGGCGCCTTGGTTGGGATGTCAAAATCGAAAACGGCCGAGAAATTGACGAATTTGATCATTTGGATCCGGCATATGTAATAGGGCTGGACGACGGAGGAAATGTCGTCGCGGCTGTTCGAGCTCTTCAAACAACTGGCCCACACATGCTGGCAGATGTTTTTTCTGCGATCATGGACGGTCAGGCACCCATTCGCAGCGCGACACTTTGGGAATCTACCCGCTTTTGCGTCGACACAAATCGATTAACCCGTAGCAAGGGTAAGAACTCGGTCTCATACGCAACGTGTGAATTGATGATCGGATCGCTTGAATATGCCCGCAGCGCGGGTATCAGCGACATCATTACGGTGATCGACCCGGTTATGGACCGCGTACTAAAACGTTCAAATTGCGCGCCCTACGATTACGTTGGCAGGACGGTTCCGATGGGCAAAGTTTCCGCCTTGGCGGCTTTGTTGGATTGCACCGAAGAAAGGATATCGGCAGTTCGCGAGTTTGCCGGTATTCACGGTGATGTTTTTATTGCGAAGCAAACCGCATTGGAGCTTTTAAATGCCAAAATCCCCGCGAAACATTTACCGGCAAATCAAGATCGTAAACCAATTACCGATCTTGAAAGATACTTTCTGGAACAATTAAACGCGTCGAACACTGATAGTGAGCGTCAGGATGTTTTTAGGCTCGTAACAGCTTTGGCGACAGGATTTTCAGCCGAGCGAAAAACTGTTTTGCTTCGAAACCCTCGTGCTTTTGTTCATGAAGCTTGACTCACTTGCTTTCTTTGAACAAAAGCCCCCTCTCGGAGCCGCCTTTGTTAAGGCGGCTCCGAATTGAGATTTGTCAGGAAACGTAACAAAAAGGACTATTCCTCTTCGAGCGCCTCGACAGCTTTTTGCAAGTCGTCTTTGCTGACTTCTTTATCTTCGACGTTTGCCAGCTCAAAGACATAGTCGACAACCTTGTCCTCAAACAGTGGCGCGCGTAGCTGTTGCTGCATCTGAGCGTTCTGTTGCACGAACTCAAAAAACTGACGTTCTTGACCCGGGTACTGACGCGCTTGGTTCATGATCGCTTGCGTCATTTCAGCGTCGGTTACCTCAACTTCCGCTTTCTGGCCCAGTTCAGCCAACAACAGCCCCAGACGCACACGGCGCTCGGCCAGTTTGGTGTGTTCGTCTGTTGGCTCGATTGGATCGTGATCGTGGCCTTCGACGTCGGGATTTTCCTCGTGCCAAAGCTGATGCGCGATTTGTTTGGCCTCTGCTTCGACTAATGACGGCGGCAAGTCGAACGCGACTTTGGTGTCCAGCGCATCCAGCAATGCACGCTTCATCACCGCACGCGATGCGCCAGCATATTCGGCCTCCAAACGCTCGGATATCTGAGTTTTCAGCGCAGCCAGGTCTTCGGCACCGAATTTCTTGGCTAACTCATCATTGACTTCGGCAGCAACCGGTTCTTTGACTTCTTTGATCGTGCAGGAAAAAACGGCATCCTTACCTGCCAAGTGCTCGGCTCCGTATTCGGCAGGGAAGGTGACATTTACCTCCTTCTCCTCTTCGGCTTTTACGCCGACCAGCTGCTCTTCGAAGCCAGGGATGAAACTGTTGGATCCCAGCACCAGCGGATAGTCTTCGGCTGATCCGCCTTCGAATTCTTCCCCATCAACCTTGCCAACAAAATCAAATACGATTTGATCGCCATCTTTGGCTTTCGAGCCTTTGCGTCGCGCTTTGAAATCCTGAGCAGTCTCGGCCAGATTGCTCAGCGCCTCTTCAACTGCCGCGTCATCTGCTTTGACCACCAACTTTTCCAGATCAACCGACTTCAGGTCCACATCAGGGATTTCCGGTAACGCTTCGTAGGACATTGCGACCTCGACATCGTCGCCTTCTTTCCAGTCCTCGTTGGTCATTTTGACCTCGGGCTGCAACGCGGGGCGCTCGCCACTGTCTTCGAAGTGTTTGTTCATCGCTCCGTCAATGGTTTCCTGCATTGCTTCGCCCAACAAGCGCTGACCAAACTGTTTTTTCAACAGCGCCATCGGCACCTTGCCTTTGCGGAAACCCTTCATCTCGATTTCCGGCTGCGCTTCAGTCAGTTTTTCGTTGACCTTATCGTCCAGCTCGGCTGCGGATACTACGATATTGTAGCCGCGTTTCAGACCATCGTTCAGCGTCTCGGTAACCTGCATTATGGTATTCCCCATAGGATTCGGGGCGCGCAAAACGGCGCGCCAGGCAAATTTGACGCCTTCTATTTGCCATGCAGCCTGCGTGCAAGGGGCAAAGCCCAAATCAACCCATTTTTGCCCACGTAAAAGCCTATAAAAAGGTGCCTATTCACCTTCAATGCGGGGCATCGCAAGCAAACCGGACTAAAAACGCCAACGCGCGCCCAAAACCCATGCTTCGTTTTTGTCAAAATCAACCGTGTCGTCAAAGTCATGGTTACGGTATTTCAGGTAGGCATCAGTGTTGATGCTGTCGATGCGTTGCACCACTGCGATACCCCACGACTTGGTGCTGGAACCGTCATTCTCGAAATCCGATCCATCGAAATAGTCGATACCAACGCCGGTTTTACCCCACGAAACCCAGTCGCCTTCGTAAGCTAGCTTAGCGTACCAATAGTCCGGGTCGCTGGCTCCGTCGGCTGTATCATCGCGTGATCCCAAGGCAGCTGTAAAACTGAAGCCGCTTGGAAACAGAACCGATGCCGACCCGATCGTATCCTTTCGCTCGCCCGAACCATCGTCAAAGTCCCGCACGGCATAAGCCAAGGACGCAGCAAACTCGACACCGCCGGAAAACGTGTTTTTGTACCTAACTGCGATGTCGTAATAGTCATCATCGTCGCTGCTGGACAGGATGTTCTGGCCATAGGCAATAGCGGCCGAAAAGCCATTAAAATCGGGAGTGTCATAACGAATTCGGCCTCGGCGCCCGCCGTCGAAGTTACTTGCCGAGTCGCCCACCGTAATGTCACTTAGCACTCCAGCCGGTTCACGATAGAAGAAAGCACCGTTTTCATCGTTCGTGAAAGAATACAAAGCCGTGCCGACATAAGACAGGTCAACCTCAGCCGCTCCGTCAGAGGCCATGCTACCTTGACCGGCCGAAAACTTTCCGTATCCGCCCTTCAAAGCGAAATCTATGTGCCGAATATCTTCGCGTGTCCATCCGTTGGTGTTCGTACCGTCCTGATTGGCCGTCGCAGTACTTGGCAAACCCAGACCGGCTTCGAAGCGGAAAGTAAACTCGTTGCTGCCGTAGGGCTGAAATAAGAACAGCCCGACGCGGCTGTTCGACAAGTCATTGTCCAGCAAACGTGTTTCGGTTTCCTCGCCATCTTCGACCGAAACAATTGCTGGGTTGAATTGTCCATATAACTCAACATAGCCGCCACTATTGTTGTCGTACTTCAATTCAGCGGCGGCGGGGATCGCCGTACTAACGACTAGAAGCGCGGCAACCGAGGGTTTTCTCAATGTCACTGTCATTTTAACCACCATTAACGTTTTGGTTTTGGATACTGACAATGTGCTGATTTTTTGTGACAGCGCCTAAGCGAATTGATCCAACCTGTTCAGATCCGGAAGTCCTGCTTTCAACCAAAAAATGAGCAGATAGAAAATAACAGTTATATCAACACCTTGTTCATACAGCCCCGCAGAACATCGGAACTGCAAATCCAAGTCTGCCACTCAGCCCTGCGGCAATCAAAAGTTTGACATGCATATTTACGACTTTGCGACCAAGACCGGCTAAATTTCGCCGAAATTGGGCAAAAGCGGCCATTTTCCGCGCAAGCTTCAGGAGCTCAAATGCTGAAAGACCTTGGGCAAATGCTCGGGAAGGTCTTCGGCGATCAAACCCGGTCCGAAAAGGCGCGCGCACTCGACGTGCATCCACGCTGCTGTTTCTGCGGCTTTAAGCGGTTCGAAGCCTCTGGCCAACAAACCCGCTATGAACCCGGCCAACACGTCGCCCGAACCCGCTGTCGCCAGCCAGGGCACGGATCGTTCGTAGTGGGCAGAGTTAACTGCACTCCGCCCATCCGGCGCGGCAATCACAGTGTCCGGTCCTTTGAACAGAACCACGCACCCCGCCCTTTTGGCAGCTTCGCATGTCGCATCTACTTTTGAATATGCTGGGCCGCTCACAGGTTTCGCCGCCAGCTTTTCTGCGATGTCCGGAAACAATCTTGCAAACTCTCCGCCATGGGGGGTCAGCACGCAGCGTTCATGTAGCTGCTTGAACAAGTTCGACGGGTTTTCGACAAAAGCTGTGATGGCATCGGCGTCCAAGACGGTCGCACGTTTGGCAGCCAACGCAATAGGGACAAGATCATTCGCGCGTTGTATCCCCATTCCAGGACCCAGGCAGAGGGAATTAAGTCGCTTGTCCAAAAGTGTATCAGACAAGTCACTGCCACCTTCGACCGAACTAAGCATTATGGATGTGATCTGCGCCGCAACCTCTGTCTGTGCCGCCAGAGGAGTGGCCAGCGTTACCAGCCCGGCACCAATACGCAATGCCCCCCTAGCGGCCAGACGCGCCGCCCCCGTTTTACCGGGCCCACCCGAAAGAACAAGCGCGTGACCAAAGGAATACTTATTTAAATCAACACCTTTTCCAAGATCTCCCGCGGGGGCTCTCACTAAAAGCGAAGCAGTGTTTTCGAAAGGCGCCTGCCCTTGCGTATCCAGCCCAATCCCTTTGACAACAAGGCACCCTGATCGTGAAGGGCCGCGCTCAAGATAATGGCCTCGTTTGCCCCGGTGAAACGATATAGTCAGATCCGCAGTGACACACGCCCCAAGCGCTTTACCGCTGTCCGAACACAAGCCGGAAGGGATGTCGATTGCGACAACTCTGGATTTGCTTTGATTTCGTTGGTTATCGATGCAGGCAACGACATCCGCAAGCAAACCATCAATTGGCCGAACCAGCCCAGTTCCAAACAGCGCATCCAAAATTAAAGTCGGAGCGTCTGTCGGAATAGTCGCGGAGAATTCAGTAACATTCGTGACCGCACCATCTTCTGTCCACCGATCATAATTTGTTCGTGCATCTGGGGGTAACTTTCTTGGATCTCCAAAAAGATAAACGTCAACATCCCAACCAAGCTGACGCAAAATTCGGGCCACAACGAAACCATCGCCGCCATTATTCCCTGGACCAGAAAGAACCACAGCGCGCGACGAACTAAGATGATCTGGTCCAGTTACTTCAGAGGCTAACAAAGTTGGCACCTGCTTCAGATCCGGCCACTTTTCAAAAATTGCGTCGACAACGCCCTGTCCGGCGCGCTCCATTAATTCAAGCCCCGAAACCTGACCTGAAGCAATTGCTGTCTGTTCGATGGTCCGCATCTGCCCCGCTGTCAGCAATTCAATCATCCTTCACCCTCGCGATTCAATTTCGATTACTTTTTGTGCAATTCGGTCAAAATTTAACCGACTACCCCTTTTTGCCCGTTCCGATTTAGCCGAATATTGCATTCGGATTGCCGCCCGATCTTAGACGTGATCAGTCCACTTCTGACAACCATGCGAGGTAAGCCGGGATGAAAAAGATCGAAGCGATCATCAAGCCGTTCAAACTGGACGAAGTTAAAGAGGCATTGCAGGACGTGGGCGTGCAAGGCCTAAGCGTGATCGAAGTCAAGGGTTTCGGTCGTCAGAAGGGTCATACCGAGCTTTACAGAGGCGCCGAATACGTCGTCGACTTCCTCCCCAAAGTAAAGGTCGAGGTCGTTCTGGACGATGATCAAGTTGACGCTGCGATCGACGCTATCGTTTCGGCAGCAAAAACCGACAAAATTGGCGACGGCAAAATTTTTGTCTCGCCGGTTGAACAAGCCATTCGCATCAGAACCGGGGAAACCGGCTCGGACGCGCTTTAAAAGTCAAATCTGCAAATCAGAGGAATATTAGAATGAGCAAGGACGCAGTTCTTCAGCTGATCAGGGATGAGGATGCCGAATATGTCGACATCCGCTTTACCGATCCGCGCGGCAAGCTTCAGCACGTGACCGTCATGGCCGATCAGGTCGACGAAGACTTTCTGGAAGAAGGCTTTATGTTTGACGGCTCGTCCATCGCGGGCTGGAAGTCGATCGAGGCATCCGACATGAAATTGATGCCGGACACTGAAAGCGTATATGTCGATCCGTTCTATGCTGAAAAAACAATCTGCCTTCATTGCTCGGTCGTGGAACCTGACACCGGCGAGGCTTATGAGCGTGACCCACGTGGCACAGCGGAAAAAGCCGAAGCCTACCTGAAATCTTCGGGTGTTGGTGACGTCGCATACTTTGGGCCTGAGGCCGAGTTTTTCTTGTTTGACGATGTTCGTTTCTCCAACAGTATCAATAAAGTATCATACGAAGTTGATGCAACTGACGCGTCATGGAACACCGACACCGAATACGAAATGGGCAACATGGGTCACCGTCCGGGCGTTAAGGGTGGTTACTTCCCTGTCAACCCCGTCGACGAGAGCCAGGATCTTCGCTCAGAAATGCTCAGCACCATGAAGCGTCTGGGCATGAAGGTTGACAAGCACCACCACGAGGTTGCGTCTTGTCAGCACGAACTCGGCCTGATTTTTGACAGTCTGACCCGTCAGGCAGACGAACTTCAGAAGTACAAATACGTCATTCACAACGTGGCGCACGCCTACGGCAAATCAGCCACTTTCATGCCGAAACCGATTGCTGGTGACAACGGAACCGGCATGCACTGCAACATGTCAATCTGGAAAGACGGTAAGCCGCTGTTCGCCGGTGACAAATACGCAGATCTTTCGGACGAGGCGCTGTGGTTCATTGGCGGCATTCTCAAGCACGCCAAAACCCTTAACGCTTTCACCAACCCGTCGACCAACAGCTACAAGCGTCTAATCCCTGGCTTTGAGGCTCCCGTTCTGCGCGCTTACTCGGCCCGCAACCGCTCGGGCTGTGTTCGTATTCCATGGACTGAAAGCCCTAAAGCCAAGCGCGTTGAGGCTCGCTTCCCTGATCCGGCGGCCAACCCTTATCTGGCGTTTTCCGCTCTGCTGATGGCTGGCTTGGACGGTATTAAGAACAAGATCGACCCGGGTGAAGCGATGGACAAAAACCTGTACGATCTTCCGGCAGAAGAACTGGCCGACATCCCAACAGTTTGCGGTTCGCTTCGCGAAGCTCTGGAAGCTCTTGCATCAGATCACGACTTCCTGCTTCAGGGCGACGTGTTCACAAAAGACCAGATCGATGGTTACATCGCTCTGAAGATGGAAGAAGTTGAGACCTACGAGCACACCCCGCATCCGGTTGAATACGGAATGTACTATAGCTGCTGATCAGAGCGGTAATGTTATAATCGAAAGGGCGCCCGTGTTGGCGCCCTTTTTTTTGTTGAGCAAGCTGGGTTTGACCCATCGCGCCTAATCTTTCAGACTTTCACAATGGTAACCGGTCGGAGAAACAGCATGCCAACTAGCACTTCACCTTTTTCCGGATACTCAAATTTAGTGACTTCCGCAGACCAGTTGGAGAGCATTTGTGGCAAACCTTTGCCTCAAATTATCGCCAAAGAATTGACTTCGCTGGATCAGATGTGCCGGGACTTCATTACCGCATCGCCCTTTTGCCTGATCGCTTCAGCCAACCCATCCGGTTATCTGGACATCTCACCACGTGGCGATCCGGCAGGATTTGTACACGTCCTAACGGACAATCTTATCGCCTTGCCTGACCGTCCGGGCAACAAGAGAGTGGACACATTTCACAATATTCTAAATGATCCACGAGTCAGCTTGATATTCATAGTTCCCGGCAAGATGGAAACACTGCGCATACGTGGAACCGCCAAACTGTGCACTGACAAAAAGTTATTGAACGATATGTCAGTTGATGGACACATTCCCAAACTTGCCATGCTCGTACACGTGCAGACAGTGTTTGCACATTGTCCCAAATGTGTGATCCGTTCTCACCTGTGGGAACCAGGCGAATGGCCGGACTCTTCGCATCTACCCAACATGAACGCGATGATGGTCAAACACGCCAAAATCAAAGCTACTCCGGATGAATGGTTCGAACACTTAAAAGAAACAGGTGAGTTGGATCTTTATTGATAAGAGTTAAAGGAATTGCGGTTTTGATTTTGCGGCCTACTCTGAGCTCGTCAATTGTTGGACAGGTTTAACTTCATGCTGCGCACTGTTCTTATAACAGCCATTGCATTATCACTGCCCGCGATAGGTCATACTGCACCTTGCGGAAACACAAGCGCCGGTTTCGAGGCGTGGAAAGCCGATTTTGCCAAAACCGCGAAACGCGCTGGAGTTAAGAAAAAAGGGCTGCAAGCTCTGGCTCAAACTCAATACGCCAATCGCACAATTGCTGCAGACCGAAACCAAAAGAGCTTCAAGTATTCTTTGGACAAATTCATGCAAGTGCGTGGCGCGAGCACAATTGTCGCCCAAGGACGTCAGCGCAAAGCACGCAATCCACAGTTCTACGCTGCGTTGGAACGGCAATATGGCGTCCCGGCTGGTGTACTTATCGCAATACACGGCATGGAAACCGGGTTTGGAAATTTCATGGGAGACAGTCAAGTCGTTTCCGCCATAACCACTTTGGCCTATGACTGCCGACGATCCGAGTTTTTCATTCCGCACGCTATCGGTGCCTTAAAGTTGGTCGACAATGGCAGCATCACGGTGGCGACAAAAGGGGCAAAACATGGCGAGTTGGGGCACACCCAGTTCTTGCCTGGCAATGCGTTAACCTACGGTGTGGACGCAACCGGCGATGGTAGGGTGGACTTTTACAATATGACTGACTCTCTGGCCTCGACAGCCAACTTCTTGCGCAAGAAAGGCTGGAAACCAGGCCGCGGCTACCAACCAGGAGAGCCGAATTTCGCCGTTATACAACAGTGGAACGCAGCTTCGGTTTATCAACAATCCATCGCGATAATGGGTTGGCGAATCGACAACTGACCTCAGAGGAACGGCGCGACTAAACAACCGAATTTTGGCCACATTCTCGCCACACAGATTTAATCGACCTCATAGCTGCTTGGTTTCCAAAGCGTAATCAATACTCCGGAATTCTTGGTTTTTTTCCGTTCCGTCAAAATTCATCCCAGATCAATGCGTAAAATTGATTTCGGAACCTGTACTTAAAAGGAACACGCTGTGACGGCAAAGCGCAGTTACCATGGTGGTCTTCAATTCAACGGCAAGCCGGATGGCGCGCTGGAGCGGTTCGGTCATATCGCGGCAACTACGTTGCAGGATTACGGGCACCTTATTGAGCGCAAGAAGTTACTAAGCCCGCAAGAAGCGAGCATTGTAACCAGCCAGTATTTGGTTCGCTTGACTTTGGAGGTCAAAGAGGAAGTCGCATGCGACCGTTATGAAACTCTTGATAGAACTGTAGGCCTGAAAACGATCAGTCGAAAAAGCACGACACTGCCGCCAAACCGTTTGACAATAACGATCTGTCCGGTTTCGGACCTGATGGATGACAGTGAAATTTCAGAGCTTATGCTGGTAGTAATACTATATCGTATGGTTGACATTTGTTCGACCTTGCGGATCGAATGGCTGTCACCCAATACAGTGCTTACCGTCGAGCAATTCATGAGTGCCTTCGATTCCATCGCGCCGCGCAAGCCGCGGGATCGTAAGAAAGCTTTTGATGCTATCTCGGGACAGTTTACAGGTCTTGACCTATCTGACGATGGCGATATCGATCAATCTGAATCTACAGCACGCCCAATCAAACTAACTGATGAGCAGTTACTAAGCCTCGCATTCCGCGAAGATACAAAACCGACAGCGGAGGCATACAGCGAAAACGCGACCCCCGAGACGGATGAAATCCCAAGCGACATACTTAGATTGACTAGTTGGGGCATGACAGGGGCAATTGCCAGCATTTCGGGTCCCGTCGCCATTTCTTTGGCGGCCGTGAACCTTATTCGCGGTGAAGATTTTCGTCTCAGCACTCAGGTTCTGTCACTGACCGTTGCGATATTCGCTCTGAATGCGACAAATGCATTTGCCGGTGTAGCAAGCGCCATAGGAATGTAAAAGACCACCAAAGACCCTCCTAGGAAGGCCCCGCTATTCGGCGGGGTTTTCCATTTCCAGCAGGCGTTCCACGGCCAAAACATAGGTGTGGATAGAGAATACAACCGCCCGCGAATTGGGCAGCCGCAACAATGTCTGCCTTTCACTACGCAGGTATTTCGCATTTCCGCGACTGCGGACCTCACGTGGGTTCTGTATACTGCGCGGTTGAAACAACTGGGCGTCATCATACCAAAGCGCGTTGAATCTCCACAAAGGGCGGTCAGGTTTTATGCCATCAAATAACCTTTGGACGCGACGTGCGACATTGGAATCATAGGGGTCAATGCGTTCATGAATGGTGATCAGCGGACGCATGAATTTCTCGGATAACCTCCAACTCGCAGGGAAACACAAAATGGCTCCGGTCAAAACGTGCTCATTTCCAATTTTCTGCAATATGCACAGATCCTCTTGAACAAGGTTGCAAGGCGTTTCCAGCGGTCTCTCGCGCTCGACATTTATACCCTGGCCATCAGGCCTCACGACATTATCTCGCTGGCCTTTGTAAGCGTGCTCCAACACTAGCTCCAAAAGCTCTTGTGCAGGGGCTAGTGCCATTTGATCCATTGCCAATACTTCGTCAGGTCTTTCCGCCAACAAGTTGCTTCGATATGCCATTTGCGCGTCAAAAGCGTCATCTCGTTGCAGCCAGTCTTCCATGCTGGCAGGTTTGATCCCAGGCAGGGGGTTAGGGGCCAGTGGATCGTAGGGTATGTTTTCCTGCAAAATAATGTTCATTGGCTCCATGTATCACCCGGGTCAGGATATGTCGGTCCAAAAGCGACGTGACGACAGTCGCAAATCATTGCGACGCAACGTCTTGGGCGCATCAATCTGAAATTTAAAGCAGGGAGGCAAAACGTGAATATACCTTATCGTGAAAGCCGTAAGATTGACCCGACGCGCGGAGCCACACTGGGCGACGGCTCCCCCAATGACAATGACCGGATAGAGATCGGCCCAACCCAACTTGCGTTTGACGAATGGGCGGGGGCAGGACTGAGTTTGCCTAACCTAGAAAGAATGCGCCAATTTCGCTGGACGCGTCTGACCAAAGCGATTGTGGATCGCGGCTATGGTGGGCTTTTACTGTTTGATCCGCTGAACATCCGGTATGCCACCGACAGCACCAATATGCAGCTTTGGAACACCCATAACCCATTCCGGGCTGTTCTGTTGTGTGCAGACGGTCACATGGTGATTTGGGACTACAAAAACTCTCCGTTCCTGACGACCTTCAACCCGCTGGTGCGCGAACAGCGTTCAGGTGCGGACCTGTTTTATTTCGACCGTGGTGACAAAATTGATGTGGCTGCAGACGTGTTCTCAAACGAAGTGCGCGTTCTTATTGAAGAACATGCCGGCGGTAATAAAAGGTTGGGTGTGGACAAGATAATGTTGCACGGCCTTCGCGCTCTTGAGGCCCAAGAATTTGAAATTATGGATGGCGAGGAGGTCACCGAAAAGACCCGCGCCAT
Organism: Ruegeria sp. BHSA163; assembly: GCF_059613365.1. Classification (NCBI taxonomy): domain Bacteria; kingdom Pseudomonadati; phylum Pseudomonadota; class Alphaproteobacteria; order Rhodobacterales; family Roseobacteraceae; genus Ruegeria; species Ruegeria sp. BHSA163. The sequence continues at coordinate 31,184 of NZ_JBXWSJ010000007.1, read as the reverse complement.
AAAGGGCGCAGACGAAATACTCGCAATGCGCTGTGCGAGCCACGCTTGCGAGTCGGCAGTTGCAGCGATGGAAAATTTTGCCCGAGCAAATGTGGGTGACGGCAAAACGTCTGAGGATGACATCTGGGCCGTCCTGCATGCCGAAAATATACGCCGCGGCGGTGAATGGATCGAGACCCGGTTGTTGGCATCGGGACAGCGCACAAACCCTTGGTTTCAAGAATGCGGCCCACGCATCACGCAGCGGAACGAGATTGTAGCGTTCGATACCGATTTGATCGGCTGTTATGGTATTTGTGTAGATATTTCTAGGACTTGGTGGATTGGAGATCAGAAGCCACGCCCAGATATGATTTATGCCATGCAGCATGCGCATGAACACATCATGACCAACATGGAAATGCTCAAACCCGGAGTAACAATCCCCGAGTTGACGGCCAACGCGCACAAGCTTGACGACAAATATCAGGCCCAAAAATATGGCTGCCTGATGCACGGCGTCGGATTGTGTGACGAGTGGCCGCTGGTGGCTTACCCAGACAAAGCGGTCGAAGGTGCTTATGATTACCCATTGGAACCCGGGATGGTATTGTGCGTCGAGGCAGCTGTTGGTGAAGTAGGCGGGGATTTTTCGATCAAGTTGGAAGATCAGGTTTTGATTACCGAGTACGGCTATGAAAACCTGACCAAATACCCGTTTGATAGTGCCCTGATGGGATTAGCTTGAATTATCAGCTCAGCGCGACGACCCGGACTGCATCACATTGCCGTGCCAGCCCTCAATCGCGGATTCGGCATGTTCGACGCCGGTGACTTCACTCTTTGGCCTATGTTGATCAAAATGCACTTCTGAGAAACCGAAAATAAAGAAAATAATTGGAACATCCGCGATTACATTGTTTTCGCTTGAGCGATTTGAAGCATGTTCCACTTTCACTCACATGCTCACCTTACCGTGACGCTTCTGACACATGGGTTGAGACAAAACGTTGATGCACACAGTATTGGAGGACCCTAAGTAGCTGAAGGAGCCGCCATGCCCACGGAACGCATCACCTTTGCCGGACATGACGGCAGCCAACTTGCAGCGCGACTTGATTTGCCTGATGGGCCCGTACTGGCAACCGCTCTATTCGCTCATTGCTTTACCTGTTCCAAAGACATTCCGGCCGCAAGGCGAATTTCTGCGCGGCTTGCGGCAATGGGAATTGCGGTTTTGCGCTTTGACTTCACCGGCCTTGGCCATTCGGGTGGAGAATTCGCCAATACAACCTTTACCTCGAACGTCGAGGATTTGATCGCAGCAGCTAAATACTTAACCGGGAGGAAAATGGCACCTGCCTTGCTGATCGGCCACTCGCTCGGCGGTGCTGCCGTTCTTAGGGCTCGCGCGGACATCCCGTCAGTCAAGGCGGTCGTTACATTGGGCGCTCCGGCTGATCCCAGTCATGTCTCGCACCATTTCGAAGATGCGCTGCCCGATATTCAACGACAAGGGGCAGCAGAGGTGACACTTGGCGGTCGTCCGTTTCGTATCGGCAAAGCATTTGTTGACGATATTTCAGAAACAGCCCTAAACCCCGCAATCGCCGACCTTCGTGCCGCGTTGCTGATCCTCCACGCACCACGGGACGAAACCGTCAGTATCAACAACGCCAGCACGATTTATCTGGCGGCCAAACATCCGAAGAGTTTTGTAACGCTAGATGACGCCGATCACCTGATCACTCGCGCGGCGGACGCGGAATACGCTGCTGATGTCATCGCTGCATGGGTCTCACGATACGTTGAACTGAACCCTCCGGCCCCGCCTCCTGGCGCACCCGAAGGAGTAGTACGCGTGACTGAGGCAGACCCAGAAGGATTCCTGCAAGATATTCAATCCGGTCCGCGACATCATGCGGTGGCCGATGAACCGATCTCTTACGGCGGAACAGACCGAGGAATGTCGCCTTATGGCTTTGTATCTTCGGGGTTGGGGGCATGCACGTCGATGACGATCCGAATGTATGCGCGTCGCAAGGGTTGGCCTCTGAACGGAATAACCGTCGATGTCTGCCACAACAAAGTTCACGCTCAGGACGCAGGGCTGGCCAGCGAAGGCAAAGTGGATCACTTCCGCCGCAAAATCAGGCTTTCCGGGCCATTATCCAAGGACCAACAAGCCAAATTGCTGGAAATCGCCGACAAATGCCCTGTCCACCGCACACTGGAAGGTTCCGCTCACATCACGACCGAGCTTTTGCCTTCTGGGTAAGCACCCGAGTATTCAACGTCGCGGTGCGGGACGGTGTATCGGTGGTCTGGCTGTCGGCGGTCTTGCAGCAGGTGGGCGCGGACGCGATGGCGGTTTACCAGCCGGAGGTTTAGGGCGGTCTGGTCTGGTCGGCCTATCAGGCCGGTCGGGTCTATCCGGACGGTCCGGTCGGTCGACATCAATGTCGACATCGACATCGCGCCGATAGTAGTCATTCCAAAGCATTGAGTCATAATACGGATCGTACCCGTACCCCACTCCAACCGTTACACCGTCGCATGCCGACAGGGTAAGTGCCGTTGCCCCAAGGCCAAATGCCAGCAAAGTCCGCTTAACAATCTTAAATGTCATAAACTTATCCTCACTGCATCGCTCGGAAAGAGTCGAATACCGCGTTCAGGTCTTCGACGTAGGCAGGATCAGCGCCATCCTGCAAAACCGCTACCGCTACGGCTACACGGCCTCGTGGAAGGTCAATTACAGTTGCTGTAAAGTTCACCCCGCGCCCATCCCTACGACCGGTTCCGCGAAACACCTGCGCCGGCAATCCTCCAATCGATTGCCTGACGCTTTCAGTTAGCTTCGCGTCCTTGACCAGAAATTTGTCAATGTCCTGCAAGTATTGAACACCGTCCTCAATTGTCTCTACCCCGTCGGGTGAGACGAAGCCCATCCAGACCGCATCATCCGTAACTGGGCGCATACCCATCACACGCGCAACCGCTCGAGGATCGCCAACATTCGTATCCTCAATACTCCGAGGTCCGCCGACACGAAGAGCCCAGAAATCGGGAACAACAAATCGGAACAACTTTTGACCACGATCAGTATACGTGACGGGGGTATCTGAAGCCGCGGGAAGCGCACAGCCAAACCAAACCGCGAGACAGATGAAAAATATCTTTGAAAACAAAACGCGCATATCAAAATAACCTGATGATTTCCACCATATCAGGTTGGCCTGTACGAACTGGGTTTGTCCAGCTTCGCTTTGGCCAAAAACGACAAACCCGCGCCGGGGTTCCTCCTGACGCGGGTTAAAGTTTGGCAAAACTTGGCTGGTTAAGTGCGGGCGCTACCCACAAGTTTCCAGAGGGCGGGCACCAACAACGCCGCCATAGCCAGTTTGATCGCATCCCCAATAAGGAAAGGTGTCAAACCCCATTCCAGAATCGGTTTGTCCCAGCCGTAAAGCTGGCCAAGCCACAAGAGGCCCGGTACATAAATGACCACATTTGCCAAAAACAGTGCTAATGCCAGCTTCCCAACCGAGCGGTCCCAACCACGTGCGGCCAACGCGCCCAGCAGGATTGTCGCAAGAAGGTACCCAACCAGATAACCGCCAGTGCCACCCATCATATAGGTCAGGCCAAATTTTTCAGCCGAAGAACCGGCAAAAACATCAAAGCCAAGCGCACCAATCAGCAGATAACCTACCATTGTGATCAGACCCAAACGGGCGCCATACGCGGTACCAATGGTCAGAACGGCAAAAGTGCCCATTGTTATCGGAACCGGCCACATGGGAACCTTGATTTTTGCGGCAATGGCAAGCGCCAAAATACCCAGGGCAACCAAGGCAACTTGTTTGAGACGCAGCGCAGTTCCCTCACGCGGGCCGATTGCTTCGACCAGAACATTCGCACTCATTTTCATTTTTCTCCGTGTTCGGACTTTTTGCGGCTGCAGAAATGCCCGTTTCGGGCCTCGGCTGCAAGATGATTACGCTATCGTAACCTATATTTGGTGTCCATCTCATAGGATTTTCGTGGTCCGGAAACAATCCATCTAACTGACCATACTGGCCAAGCCGAAAAATCATAAGCCGCATCATAGCTGTCAGGTGGACAATCGTGATGGTCAGAGGCATTTGGCAGACCTAAGTTCAGCGAATGAAAATACCGACCGTCGTCAAATTGGATTTCGATGTTATCCCCGATTGCTCGCCAAAGATATCGCCGGGTTCCTTTCATTTCCTTCTGACCGGGGATTCGCAGGATAACCTCTTCATCATAGATTAGCCCGTTACCATCAGGGCGCAGGTGTGCGGTTCCATCTGCCTCGACGACCTGCCCAGCCTTTGCGTCGCGTATGGTGCGGAACAGTATCCATTCACCAGCAAAATCGGAAATTTTACCTGGCAAAATCACTATTCGAAGACTCCGTCGGTGGCGCCACCCCGGTCATCAACAAATCGTATGGTCTGGCCGGCTTGGAGCACATCGTAACAAACCCACAAATCCGATGGTGGCCACAATGAACAATATTGATCCTCGCGCACTGTCCAACGACCAGAGGACGGCTGCCCAAAAAAATATTGGGTCAACATCGTTTCATCAAAAATCTGCCAGGCTCCCTCACCGTAATTTAGCTTTTGTCCGGAAAGCACTGACAGAATCTCGTCACCTGTTAGAGTTTTAAATTCTTCTGCCCCCAACCAACTGGGCACAAGACCCAAAATCAGGGCAAACCGTCTCATCTTTGCACTCACGCCTTGTTCCTTTGGCTGAGCGGGTTTAAACCCCGCCGCATCGCCTCATGCCAAAACACAATAAGGTGCCGCTGCCAATGATTCCACGTTATTCCCGCCCCGATATGGTTGCCATTTGGTCGCCGGAAACCAAGTTCCGGATTTGGTACGAAATCGAGGCTCACGCATGTGACGCCATGGCAGATTTGGGTGTTATTCCGCGCGAAAACGCCGAAGCAGTGTGGAAGGCAAAGGATGTTGATTTCGACGTCGCCCGCATTGACGAGATCGAGGCTGTGACCAAACACGACGTCATCGCTTTTCTTACCCACTTAGCCGAACACATCGGCAGCGAAGAAGCCCGTTTCGTGCATCAGGGTATGACCAGTTCCGATGTTTTGGACACATGCTTCAACGTGCAATTGACCCGTGCCGCAGACATACTCATTGCCGATCTTGAAGGATTATTGACCGCGCTGAAATGTCGTGCTTACGAACACAAGGAAACTGTACGCATTGGCCGCAGCCACGGTATTCACGCCGAACCCACAACAATGGGTCTGACCTTCGCTCGGTTTTACGCCGAGATGGATCGCAACTTGTCCCGCATGCGCGATGCTCGTGCCGAGATCGCCACCGGCGCAATCAGCGGCGCGGTTGGGACCTTTGCCAATATCGACCCGCGTGTCGAAGAACATGTCTGCGACCAGCTAGGTCTGGTGCCCGAGCCAATCAGTACTCAGATAATCCCGCGCGACCGCCACGCTGCCTTCTTTGCCACACTAGGCGTCATCGCCAGCAGCATCGAGAACATCGCCATCGAAATCCGCCATATGCAGCGAACCGAGGTACTCGAGGCCGAAGAGTTCTTCTCAAAGGGTCAAAAAGGTTCGTCCGCGATGCCGCACAAACGCAACCCGGTTCTGACCGAAAACCTGACCGGTCTGGCGCGACTGGTACGTATGGCTGTGGTTCCCGCCATGGAAAACGTGGCGTTGTGGCATGAACGCGATATCAGCCATAGCTCGGTCGAGCGAAACATCGGCCCCGATGCCACCATCACGCTGGATTTCGCACTGTCGCGGCTGACTAGCGTCGTAGACAAGCTGGTTATCTATCCTGAGAACATGATGGCCAACATGAACAAGTTTCGTGGTTTGGTCATGAGCCAGCGTGTTCTATTGGCCCTTACCCAAGCCGGCGTCAGCAGAGAAGATGCTTATCGCCTTGTCCAGCGTAACGCCATGAAGGTTTGGGAAGAAGGCAAGGACTTCAAAACCGAATTGCTGGGCGATGCCGAAGTCACTGCTGCGCTCACCAAAGAAGAGATCGAAGAAAAGTTCGATTTGGGTTACCACACCAAACACGTCGATACGATATTCGAACGCGTTTTCGGAGAATAACATCTGAATTCAATTTGTTCTGGAAAGGCTCTACCCGTGTTTCGGACCCGGGTTGAGTTTCTTTGCCTGAATCGCTGTTTTCAGCTATGGTGCTCATGGATTTCCTAATGGGAGAAACGCAATGATCCGCGCCCTACTCTGCAGCTTCGCGCTGCTTGTCACAGCATCAGCCGGATTGGCATGCACTGGCCATGCAAGTCAAAATCAGTCCTGCGCACCCGGTACAATTTGGGACAGCGAAGCTCAAACTTGCGTGAAACTGGTCAACAGCTGACGAAAAGTTTCCTACTCGTGAATAATATGGGGCGGATCGACGTTAGATTTTTCGTAGACCGCGCTATTGTTATGTCGAGCAGCCTAGAAAACGGAGTAGGAAAATGCGTCTCGTACTAGCTTCTGCAATCGCATTCCAAGCGTTTGCCTTTGCCCCAATCGTGCATGCCGCGGGTGGCGACAGTAATCCTCCAAAGCCCACCAATACGACAAAGAAATGCCTATTTGGTCGAGTCTACGACGAAGCCGCGGGACGGTGCGTAAAGCCAAACAGAACAAACTTTACAGATGATCAACTATACGACGCGGTTCGGGAATTGGCCTACGACGGTCAGTTCGAGCACGCTCAGGAAATTCTTCGCATAATGGATCAGGATGACGACCGCGTTCTAACCTATTGGGGCTTTACCTACCGAAAATTAGGTGAACTTGAGCTTGCGAACGTCTTTTACGAAAACGCAATCTCAACCAACCCCAATAACATTCTGGCGCGCAGCTACATGGGCCAGGGGTTTGTTACCGAAGGAAAGACAGATCAGGCCATTGAACAGTGGCGCGAAATCAAGGCTCGTGGTGGTGAAGGAACCTGGGCTGAGGTTTCACTACGCGAAGCGATTAGCACCGGCTTGACTTACAATTACTAGGCTTCAGGGTTTCTTTACCCGACTCTCCTTATTCTGCCTGGGACTTAAGATATTGGCATGGCAGGCATATGCAGGACCCTCAGGCACTGATACAGATGACGCCTGGCGCGCAAGCGCCAGTCGTAGACACAATTGATGAACCGGCACGGGTTGTCCCGCGCGCATTGTCCAATAAAGAAAAGGCCGCAGTTATCGTTCGGCTTCTACTGAACGAAGGGGCAGACATCCCGCTCGAAGAACTGCCGGATGCATTACAAGAAAAACTCACGCATCAATTGGGCCGAATGGGGCTTGTTGACCGTGTGACTTTGGCGGCTGTAGCCGGCGAATTTGCAGACGCACTTGACAGCGTTGGGTTGTCTTTTCCACATGGATTGGCCGGTGCTCTGGATGCCGTGAACGGTAAAATAGCGCCCTCAACAGCGGCCCGTTTACGCAAGGTGGCCGGTGTCAGGCAGGTCGGCGACCCTTGGGAGCGTTTGCGCGAAGTTCCGGCCCAAGACCTAGCAAAAATGGCTCAAGCCGAAAGTACCGAGGTGGCTGCCGTAATGCTTTCTAAATTGGAGACTGCGAAGGCTGCTCAACTGTTGGGCAATTTACCTGGCCCAGTCGCGCGCAGGATTACTTACGCAGTATCAAAAACGGCGAATGTCACCCCCGAAGCCGTCGAACGCATCGGATGGTCACTGGCGGCCCAACTGGATCAACTTCCGATCCCAGCATTTCAGGACGAACCCGGCGAACGTATTGGGGCGATTCTGAATCGATCGGCAGCCACGACCAGAGACGGACTATTGACGGCACTTGACGAAGAAGACGCAGACTTCGCAACGGTTGTCCGCCAGTCGATCTTTACATTTGCTCATATCCCAGAGCGTATTATGTCCCGCGACGTTCAGGCCATTTTGCGTGAAGTGGAACAACCCGTTCTTGTGAACGCCCTTGCCGGTGCGACAAGTGGTGAAGATCGAGCAGCCGCAGATTTCATTTTGAAAAGTATTTCCTCGCGAATGGCTGACAGCTTGCGCGACGAAATGGAAGAGCGCGGACGCGTTAAACAACCTGAAGCGGAAGAAGCAATGTCCCAGATTGTCGGAGCGATCCGGACTTTGCAGGACGCAGGCGCATTAACTCTGGTCGAACAGGAAGATAGCGACGAACCGTAACGTATAAGGTTGAAATTTCTGTGCATTCATCTGGCTTGGGCGGGTACTTGAGATCGAAAGGTCGCAGTAGTATGAGTGATCCGGCATCTCACAGATTCCGGTTAGACGTCCATGCCAGCCAAAAAGTCCAAGCTAAGTCGTTTCGAGCTTGGGAAATACTATCTTGCTAATCTTTTTCTTAGGGGCGTCATTGGTGGAATGCGTCTGCTACCTTACGAGCGACGGATCGCCACGATGGGCGCGATCGTGCGCGGGCTCGCTCCGATTGTCGGATTCCGCGCCCGCGTGCGTCGTAATCTAAAACTCACGCGCCCTGATCTTCCCGAGGACGAGATCAACCGTATTTGCCATGCGGTTCCAGACAACGCTGGGCGCGCAATTATGGAGCATTTTTCACCAGAGGATTTCATTGCTCGGCAGAGCACGGCTAAGGTTTCAGGCGAAGGGGTCGGGTCATTTGATACCGCCGTCGCTGAGGGAAAGCCGGTAATGATGATAACGGCTCATTTTGGACATTACCTTGCGGCTCGCATTGCCCTGCAACACAGAAGCGGTCAGCCAATTGGTTGTCTGTATCGCCGTATGGCCAATCCGTATTTCAACGACATGTACGTCGAAGCTTTCTATGAAACCGGTTCGCCCATGTTTGAACAGGGACGCAGAGGTATGGTCGAAATGGTCCGCACCTTGAAGAGCGGCGGAATTATCGCCATTGTGTCCGATCTGCACGCAATAGGCGGTGAAGAGCTGACTTTTTTCGGCAAACCGGCGGTGACATCCGTTCTGAACGCGGAACTGGCTTTAAAGTACAAAGCCGTAATGATCCCTTGCTATGCAGTGCGTCAACCCAACGGAATCGATTTCGAAATCGTACTACACGAGCCGGTCCCACATTCTGATCCCAAGACAATGACACAATATACCAACGACGATCTTGAGGTCATGGTTCGCAAACATATGGGACAATGGTTTTGGATACACCGTCGCTGGAAAGCCTGGAAAGGTCTTGGCGTTCAACCAGAGGATATGCCCTGATCGAAGGCTTGCGATCGCAATAGTTTATTTGACACGAGTTGCCGCGACTATCGGGCCATGACCAGCCTTCTGCACCAGCACAACGGCCGGTAGGTCAAGTGGCAATGATACTCGGAAATTTTCAGGTGTACTGCCGTTCCATTGACCGGCAAATTGCCAGTTTTCGACTACATTTGCGTAATCCAGTTCGTGACCCGCCAATTCTCCGCGGCGGATAGACGCGTGTCGTAGAGGGGAATATTGAACAACAAGTATGTCGTACGCTTCGCCTTCGGGCAATTCGATCGGGTTTACTTCCACATCTATTTCGTTGCCAGAACGATTGGCTTTGACCTGGGCTTCGGGATCAGAGGTCAAATGCAAGTCAATGATCCGATCCAAATCCCTCGATTTAGCGCCGACAACATCATGCTGCCCATTAATCACCATCTGAGGAGTGTAGATCATTGATCGCCCGCCTTGGCGCGCGTAGGCTCTCTGGCGCAGTGCGTGGTCTGGATTAGCGTATTCGTCCTTCCACCCAATGTAGTCCCAGTAGTCCACGTGCAAGGCCAGACCAATTACATCTTCACGCTTGGCTAATTCGTGCATGATGCGATCAGCCGGAGGACAGGACGAACATCCCTGCGACGTAAACAATTCGACCACGACCGGATCATCGTCAGCAATGGCCAAAGCGGCGATGGACACAGAAAGAGCAGTTCCTAATAAGGAAGATTTGAACATTGAATCATCTCTAACTGACAGAGTGTCCTGAGTGTTTAGTCCGGAAATATTCAAATCACCAATCAAGGTTTCTTGAGACCTTATTCGTTCAAATCGGCAAAAATGTGTGCAATGGTATACAAAAATTGCCGCACCCTGCCTCTTGGACCTTGAACCAAAGCCGCTGGTAATGCAGATAGCCCTCAGCGAATCCCAAAATCCACGTCATTTGAGAGGGAGGCCACAGATGCCCATCAAAGTCGGACAGGATACCGCCAAGACACGCCGCAGCCTGAGCGTGAATGGTAAGTCCATTTCCTATTACTCGATCCCCGCCGCGCAAGAGGCCGGTCTGGGCGATTTCTCGAAGTTGCCAGCAGCGCTTAAAGTGGTGCTGGAAAACATGCTTCGGTTCGAAGACAACGGCTTTTCAGTCTCGGTTGATGACATAAAAGCCTTTGGTGAATGGGGAGCGAACGGTGGCAAGAACCCACGCGAGATTGCGTATCGCCCTGCCCGTGTTCTTATGCAGGATTTTACAGGTGTGCCTGCTGTGGTCGATTTGGCAGCCATGCGTGACGGCATCAAGGGGCTAGGCGGCGATGCGCAAAAGATCAACCCGCTGAACCCGGTTGATCTTGTCATCGACCATTCAGTCATGATCGATGAGTTTGGTAACCCGCGCGCTTTTCAGATGAACGTCGACCGTGAGTACGAACGTAATATGGAGCGCTATCAGTTCCTCAAATGGGGCCAAAACGCATTCAATAATTTCCGCGTTGTGCCCCCCGGAACCGGAATTTGCCACCAGGTGAACCTGGAATATTTGGCGCAGACTGTCTGGACTGATACTGACCAGGATGGAGAAGAAGTCGCCTACCCTGATACGCTTGTCGGCACCGACAGCCATACCACTATGGTCAACGGTATGGCCGTTCTGGGTTGGGGTGTCGGCGGCATCGAGGCCGAAGCCGCGATGTTGGGTCAACCGATCTCGATGCTGATCCCGGAAGTTATCGGCTTTGAACTGACTGGCGAACTGGTCGAAGGCACAACAGGCACCGACTTGGTTCTCAAAGTTGTCGAGATGTTGCGAGAAAAAGGCGTCGTGGGCAAATTCGTCGAATTCTATGGCGAAGGCCTCGATCGCCTCCCATTGGCAGATCGCGCAACCATCGCCAACATGGCACCTGAATACGGCGCAACCTGCGGCTTTTTCCCGATCGATAATGAAACGCTGCGCTATCTGCGCAATACTGGTCGTGACGAAGACCGCATTGCGCTGGTCGAGGCGTATGCGAAAGAAAACGGTTTCTGGCGCGGCGCTGACTATGCACCTGTCTACACCGACACACTGTCGCTGGACATGGGTTCAATTGTTCCCGCGATCTCTGGTCCGAAACGTCCTCAGGACTATGTTGCCCTGACAGATGCCAAAGCTGCATTTACGCGTGAGATGGAGCAGACCTTCAAACGTCCGATGGGCAAAGAAGTCGCCGTCAAAGGCGAAGATTACACCATGGAATCGGGCAAGGTCGTGATCGCCTCGATCACATCATGCACAAACACATCGAACCCTTACGTAATGATCGGCGCGGGCCTAGTGGCGCGTAAGGCCGCCGAACTGGGTCTGAACCGCAAGCCTTGGGTTAAGACCTCGCTGGCGCCGGGTTCGCAGGTTGTGTCAGCTTATCTTGAGGCCGCCGGCCTGCAAGAAGATCTGGACAAAATTGGCTTCAACCTGGTGGGCTATGGATGCACAACATGCATTGGTAACTCGGGCCCGATACAGCAGGAAATCTCGGAGGCAATTGCCGAAGGCGATTTGGTCGCCACCTCGGTTCTGTCGGGCAACCGAAACTTCGAAGGCCGTATTTCACCGGATGTTCGGGCAAACTATCTCGCCTCGCCGCCTCTGGTCGTGGTTTACGCTCTGGCCGGAACCCTCGATATTGACTTGACTTCAGAACCGATCGGTCAGGACAAAGACGGCAACGATGTTTACATGAAAGACATTTGGCCCTCGAGCCAGGAAGTCGCCGAGCTGGTCGAACAGACTGTGACACGCGAAGCGTTCCAATCGAAATATGCCGACGTATTTAAAGGCGACGAAAAGTGGCAAGACGTCGAGGTCCCTCAGCAGGAGACCTATGATTGGCCTCCAACATCGACTTACATTCAGAACCCGCCTTACTTCCAAGGTATGGGTGCGGAACCCGGTACAATCTCAAACATCGAAGGCGCGAAGGTTCTGCTTATCCTTGGTGATATGATCACAACCGACCACATCTCGCCTGCTGGGTCGTTTGCGACAACAACCCCCGCGGGTAAGTATCTGACTGATCGACAAGTTCAGCAGCGTGAGTTCAACTCGTATGGCTCTCGCAGAGGTAATCACGAGATCATGATGCGCGGCACCTTCGCAAATATCCGCGTAAAGAACGAGATGCTGGACGGCGTTGAAGGTGGCTATACAAAAGGCCCAGATGGACAACAAACATCGGTGTACGAAGCGTCGATGGCCTATCAGGAACAAGGCACCCCGCTGGTCGTGTTTGGTGGTGAGCAGTACGGCGCAGGCTCCTCGCGTGACTGGGCCGCCAAAGGTACCGCTTTGCTAGGTGTAAAAGCCGTTATCGCCGAAAGTTTTGAACGTATCCACCGTTCGAATCTGGTTGGCATGGGCGTTATCCCCTTCGAGTTCACCGGAGGCGATACCCGTAAGACATTGGGTTTGAAAGGGGACGAAACCGTATCGATCGACGGTCTGGACTCGGTTGAACCGCTTCAGGAAGTACCCTGCACAATCGTCTACGGTGACGGAACTGAAAAGACCATCACATTGAAATGCCGCATCGATACAGCGCCCGAGATCGAGTACATCGAGAATGGCGGCGTTCTTCAATACGTTCTGCGGAACTTGGCAAAAGCATCGTAAATCGAACGCAAAACAAGCTGATAGAACCCCCGGCCAAACGGCCGGGGGTTTTTTGTTTTCTGGCCATTCATTCGAAATTCTGAAACTGTTTGGTTCAGGCTCAGTGCGAAAGAACAAAGTCATGAAACAACCCAACGCCCTGCTTGTTTGTTCGTTGAGTGTGATCGCGGTAATCGGGATTTGGGGCGTTGTTGATATTCAGAGTTTGGTGATCTGGGCAAGTGGCATAGTTCAGCAAACCTTCCACAGCAGAGGTTGGTTTGTGATGCTCGCAGCCTCGGGTATGCTGATTGGCTGCCTTGTTCTGGCCTTTTCTCCCTATGGCAACATTCGCCTTGGTCGGGATGATGAAGAACCAGAGTTCTCAACCGTCACTTGGATTTCGATGCTGTTTTCTGCTGGCATGGGTGTCGGATTGTTGTTTTGGGCCGTGGCAGAGCCTTTGACCCACTTCAATTTCATTTCGGGCATGGCGCCGGACTTTCTGGCCGCTCAGCAGGCAATGCTTGCAACGAATTTTCACTGGGGGTTGCATGCTTGGGCTATATACGGCTCTACCGCATTGACGATCGCTTACTTCAGCTTTCGTCGCGGCACCGGAATGATGGTCAGCGCACCCATTAAAAGCTTGTTTCCCGGTGAGCGATGGGCCGAGCGTGTCGGATGGCTGTCCGACTTCATGGCCATCGTGGCAATTGCGATCGGTGTCGGTGGTTCGATGGCCATGGGCGTTTTCCAGGTAGCAGACGGTATCGCTGTACTAGGTGGAAGCGACACGGTCGGGGCCGTACTGATTGGCTTGGTTTTCGCAGCCATGGTCGCAGCCTACATACCGGCGCTTCTCATCGATCTGGGTCAGGGTATGGCACGCCTTTCAAACGCTGCAATGTTAATTGCCATCAGCCTTGTGGCATACACGGTGGTCCTTGGCCCGACAGAATATTTATTGAACACGGTGGTCCAGGGGTTTGGTGATTACGTTACAAATGTCATTCCAAGGGGCTTTCAAACCTTCACCTTCTTTGGCGACGATGTTGCCAAGTGGTTCAGCGATTGGACCCTAACGTATATGGTCTGGTGGATAGCGTGGGGTCCATTTGTTGGCGTATTCGTCGCCCGCATCTCTCGGGGCAGGACCATCCGTGAGTTCGTTATTGGGGTGCTGTTCGCCCCTACTTTATTTTCTATTCTATGGTTTGGAGCATTCGGCGGCATTGGACTGTTCGAGGCCCTTAACGGCGCGGGTGAGCTTTTGTTACTGACCCAATCAAATATCGAACGTGTCACGTTCGCGCTTCTCGAACGGTTGCCACTTTCCCTGATCACCACGTTGGCGACGGTACTTGCCGCGTTTCTTTTCATAGTGACAAGCGTTGTAAGCGCAGCCTTCGTTCTGGGGACTTTCTCTTCGGGAGGGGACGAAAACCCGCCTCCAAGGGTTCGCCTGATATGGGGGGCACTGCTAGGACTATTGAGTGTTGCAATGATCCTTTCAGGCTCAGTCGACTCGGTAAAAATTTTAATCTCGCTTGGGGCTTTGCCCTTTGTGTTCATCTCGGTACTGCTGATGGTTTGCCTTTTCCGAGCATTAAGGGAGGAAGGAAAAAGCAATGCTAATCGGTGATCTTACCGACACTTTGATGAATCTGGTCACTTTTGCTTTCATCGCAGCAATGATTTGGATTTTGGTGCGCAGATAACGAACAGCAAGCGCCTACACAGTGCTGCCTTTCAACAAAATCAGCATTGAACAACGCTGAAATTGCCGATCTTGTGAGCGCCATGGATAAAGTAGCATTGATAACTGGCGGCGCGCGTGGGATCGGGCGCGCGATTGTAGAGAACCTGAGTCGAGATCACCAAATTGCGTTTACTTGGCTGGCAACCGAACCGTCAGCAGAGTTGAAGCAATGCAGCACCCTATCGGTTCAATCTGACCTAAGAGAAAACGGCGAACCGGCACGCGTCATTCAAAAAGTCATTTCCCGTTTTGGGCGTCTGGACGCGATTGTGAATAATGCTGGCCTTGTACGCTCGACACCCAAAGACACATTCGTTGCGGAGGATCACACAGCAATATTGAATCTCAACCTTTTGGCACCAGCAGCACTGCTGGCGGCGGCCCTGCCCCATCTGAACACTGGGGCATCAATTGTCAGCATCTCTTCCATGAATGCAACGTTGCCCCCTCGGGACGCTGCTACGTACGGCGCCAGCAAAGCCGCGCTCAATCTGTGGACCCGCGCAATGGCCAAAGAATTGGGCCCTGCGGGCATAAGGGTCAACGCTGTCGCACCCGGCGCGATAAACATCCCGGAAGCACCGCGTTCCGACGACCTGACGGAGATTTTCGTCAAAGACACTGCCCTGGGCCGCATAGGCACTCCCGAAGAAATAGCCAAAGTGGTGCGATTCTTGGTCTCTGATGACGCGGGATTTATTACTGGGGAAGTTTTGAGCGTGACAGGTGGTTATAGACTATGAAAGTCTTTTTTTGGACGAGAGCGCATTGGGGCCCTAAATATCAAAAAGGGTCGAACAGGAAGGCGTTGTGGACCGTTTTTCGTTAAGCAAATTCAAGGGCCACTCGGTCGACGCTGACACCCGCGCATATATAGCGGCGCTTGAGGCCTTTGATAGTGCTGTCCAAATTCAGGAACTAAAACAACTCGAACAAAAAAGCCTCGCGCTGCCGCAGGCCCCAAAAGTTCTGGATGTCGGCTGTGGATTTGGGTTGGAAACACTCAGAATTGCACGACGCCTTGCATCCTCAGCTAAAGTTTGCGGGCTTGATGTCAGCGCCAATTTCTTGGCGGAAGCTAAGCGGCGATCCAATGAGGCCGGCTTAAAAATCGCTTTTGAAAAGGGTGATGCGCAGCGGTTGCCGTTTGCTGACAACTCCTTTGATTATGTGCGAGCGGAGCGCGTCCTGATTTACCTTAAAGATCCCGAATTGGCGTTGCATGAAATTCAACGAGTCGCCTCCGACGGTGCCTGTCTCGCGGTAATCGAGCCCGATTTTTCCTCTACAAACATCAACCATCCCGACCGCAAATTGGCCCGAAAGATTTTAACATATGAGGTCGAGACCGCCGTTGAACACAATGCCTTACCCGGAACAATTGATGCTTCACTACGGGACCTGCCGAATTATTCCATTGCAACCCGCGTTGTGATCATGCCGCAAGAATTGGCGTACGGGTATTTCGACAGTGCCGGAAAAAAGGCTCTCGCCGCAGGAGCCGTGACAGGCTCCGAATTGACCCGCTGGTCAGAAGGATTAGAAGCCCTCGCCCGCGAGCAATGTGTTTTTGGAACTGTTGGTTATTTCTTATTCACCGCGCGCGCCTAAGTGTGCCCAAGCTGTTTCAAAATACGCCGTAGGGAAGTTCCGAAATTTACGATAACAGCAACAACTTCACTTTTGTCCGAATACCTTCGGAAGACTGCTGACCAGCCAAGTTCCCTCATCCGCAGCTAAAAGAGTGAATCGCAAAAGCCCTGTCAATGAAAGCAGGAGGACTACTCTTCGACTATACTAGAAACCGGAAGGTAGAACCGGTGGCTCCTTGCTGTGTAACGCAAATTGGTTCAAGCGCAATTCACGACAAAAGAAATTAAATTCTTTTCAGAAGGTCACATGATTAATCTAAAGTGACAAACAAAGATATTGGACATAAAAATCACATTTCTGACTTTGGTGGTGAACCATTCATTTCGGTATTGAAGTTTTTTCGTATAGAGGAGCAGCCGCGAAACGCCGCCGCGACGAGCCTCAGTCAACCCTCTATTCTCTGTCTATATCTGTGGAGTGTCTTCAGCAGTTTGACTATCGGTTGACTTAGAAAAAACATAGCTCGCGTATGCAAAGGAACCGAAACAATTGGCGAATTTAATTTTGAATAGTGGCGTCGAGTAAATAATTGTTGATGTCCACCCGTGCTGTTTTCCGGGCCGATTGCGCAATAGATCAACCCGACAGCCAAGTGATCCGCTTCTAATCTGTGGGGATGATCCTCCAGAATGGGATAGATCGCTTCAGTGTAAGCAATCGGACCAGTCAAATTGAAGACACCCCAAGAACCATAGTCGTGAACAACTGGATTATAGCACTCAATGTTGTTGCAAACGTTGTTGATGACTGCCTTCAGGAAAGGGTGACCCGGAGCACAAATAATATACCACTGTTGAAGTTCACCGATTGGATTTGAGATACCCGGGTGCTGCCCAAGCATAATTTTCGGCCATGAGCGCGGCCAGTGTGATAAGATGAAGCGATCAGATGGTTGAACCAGATCACTCAAAGGTTCTGAAGCGCTTGATTTTATATCTAAATATGCCCCTCCTTCCCTGTACATCACCAAGTATCGAAAAAAGTCGGCGCGTGCGGCTCCATATCGGTGGTCAATTTTTTGATAATACTCGAGAAGCTCGGGAAAATACTTTTGAATGTACTTTTCAATTTCAGTGTCATCGTAGAATCGGTATTCCCAGTCCGGGTTTTGTTCTTCTAAATTTTGTACGTTGGCTTTCAGCTCCTCCGGGAAATCAGGAGCATCCGGCCGCTTAAAGTATGTCTGATGAATTATCTTTGGGATGGTCTCGCCTAGTTTTCGATCCCTCACAAAGACTTGATCCGTCTGGTTGTTTAGTGAGTTTCGTAACTCAATTGCAGCATCGATAAGAAACTTCATACTTTACCCTTTGAACAAAAAACGAACGATGCTTGATTAGTTTAGCATTCAAGATTTTTTCTCATGCAAGGTTTTTTTGCCCGCGACACGATTGTAACCCGCCTTGAGGGAGATGTTTCAGAACAAATTATTCGGGGTTGGTGCAACTTGTCGTGTTTCAAGCCATCCGCAATCTAACAAAGGTCTCGTTATCAATCGTTCTGATAGCGTGCAATCGGCCTAGCGCACTTGCGTTGGTCAGGGATAATGATCAGTCGCGCCTTCTCGTCCAAGAAGCCCACGCAACCAAGTCAGTTGGCCTGTTCCAACGCAGGCCGGATAGTGCTTTCGATCACACGCTGAGTGATTGGCCCTGCAAAGCGCAAAACAATTGTGCCTTCACCGTCAACTACATAGGTTTCCGGGACGCCATAAAGGCCCCAGTCCAACGCCATGCGACCCTGCTCGTCCCGTCCTATGGCTTCGTATGGGTCGCCCAGCTCGGTCAGGAAAGCCTCGGCATTGGTTAAATTATCCTTGTAGTTGATCCCATAGACTGGAACGCCTTCCTCAGACAGTGCTTCGAGGTTTGGGTGCTCAGCGCGACATGGCGCGCACCAGCTGGCCCAATAGTTGACCAGCTTTACCTCTCCGTCACGCAAAGTCGCATCGTCGAACAGCGGCTTTCCGGGAAATTCGACCAGAGCAACGGGCGGAGCAGGCTGGCCTTCGCGCGCAGATGGCAAAGCATCAGGGTCATCGCGGAACATTCCAATTCCAGCTAATACAGCAAAGGCAGCAAAAATTAGAGGCGGCGCAATCATCAAAGGAGAGATTTTAGCCATCGCGCGACATCCTTTGCTCGACACTCTTCAATTCAGTCCGCACCCTTCGACCGCGCATCACACTCAACACAACCAACGCGACCAAAAGGACGATAGAAATCCCATAAGCCGAAAGAACGGTTTCAGTGTACTTGCCTAAATCAGGGATCATGCATTTGCCCTTTCCCGCGCCAACAACGCCTTGATCCGGCGCGCGCGAATTTCAGTACACGTGCGATATAAGACCAACGCGATGAATAGCAAAACGAACCCGACAATACACACCATCAAAGGGAAAAAGTAGATGTTGCTGACTTTCTCTTCAGTGTCCGATCCTGTAACGGCAGCGACCCGCATAACTGACGCGCCCTGATGCAGGCCTTGGTTCCAAAAATTCACCGCATAACGGCTTAGGATAGCGAAAACAGATCCCACCAGACACAAAACCGAAGTCAGGTCGGCTGCTGTGTCCGGATCTTCTATCGCCTCCCATAAGGCCACATATCCAAGGTAAAATAAAAACAGGATTAGAAACGACGTCAGACGCGGATCCCAAGCCCACCAGCTACCCCACATGGGTTGCCCCCAGATTGCGCCGGTTACCAAGGCCATAAGCGTAAAAACTATTCCTACCGGAGCCGCAGCACGAGCCGCCAAAGCACTTACGTGATGGCGCCGTACAAGCCAAATGAGCGAGGCCGCCAACATCATTAGCCAGCAGTTGATTGCCATCAACGCCGAAGGCACATGCAAATAGATGATCTTTACGGTTGAGCCTTGTTTGTAGTCATCCGGTGTGAAAAAGAACCCCCAGACCAACCCCACGACCAAACACGTTGTTGAAGCCAACCAAAAAAAAGGCAGCAATCGCTCGCTTGTTGCAAGAAACTTGCGCGGGTTAGCGTATTCCCACAGTGAATTGGCTTTGGCTGTGATCGTCATGGGGCTTATTTAGTCCGTATCAGAGTCGTTCTCAATTGACCTCAGTCAAAGTTGTGGCGCTTCATCGCAGGTTGATCCTTAATACTGCTGCGCTGGCAAAGGGCAGTAACGCAATTGTGGCCGTCGTAATTCCTGCCAGCATTAATAGCGGCGTCTCTAATTCCGTCCCAGTCGCTCCTCGTCGGGCAACCTCGGCACCGAAAATAAGCGTTGGGACGTATAGTGGCAAAACCAAAAGAGACAAAAGCAGTCCGCCTCGTTTCAGTCCAACTGTGATGGCTGCACCAAATGTCCCGATCACACTCAAGGCCGGAGTACCAATCAGCAATGATACAACTAACCAAGTAAAACCAGTTTCCGGCAAATTGAGCATTACACCAAGCAATGGCGCCACCAAGACTAAGGGTAAACCGGTCGTCATCCAATGCGCCAATGATTTGACTGCCACAACTGCCTCCAAGGGAAGAGGCGCAGTAGCCAATAGATCTAACGAGCCATCTTCCCAGTCTAGCGCCAGCAGTCGATCAAGCGACAACAGGCACGCAAGTAACGCCCCTAGCCACAATACGCCGGGAGCGATAATGGACAACAAGGACGACTGCGGACCGACCGAAAATGGAACAAGTACCGTGACTATAAGAAAGAAAGCTAACCCAAGGCCAAATCCACCGCCAGCGCGAAACGCCAGTTTCAAATCTCGGAGCAACAAGGCAATCATAGAAAGGCCCCGTCAAAGTCTTCGATTGGTCTCGGTTTGACTTTGTTCGAGCTTATGTCCAAAACTTCGGCTTCCAAGCCCAGGTCGATGTGTGTGGCAATTAGCGCCGAACCTCCATGCTTTAGGTGGTCTTCAACAGCTTCAGCGAACATAGTCACGGCATTGCGGTCTAATGAGACTGTGGGTTCATCGAGCATCCAGATAGGACGCCCTGTAACCAACAGCCGTGCAAGTCCCGCACGGCGTTTTTGCCCAGCCGACAAGTTGCCAGCTTGGCGATCTGCCAGCTCATTTAGGTCATATCCATCCAACGCAGGTTGGATGCTGTGCGTTCCGAATACAGACATCCAGAACGAAAGGTTCTCCGCCACAGTCAGGGTCGGCTTTAACCCATCGGCATGCGCAGCATAAGCAATCCGGTCCTCGGCGCCTTGAATTTGGCCAGCCAACGGCGCTTGAAGACCCGCAAGCGTACGCAACAGAGTTGTCTTGCCAATCCCGTTGGGGCCACGCAGAATCAGCGCTTTACCGGGTTCCAAAACAAAGTTCAGCCCTTCCAACAGGGCAAGCCCCCCTCGGGCAATGGCAAGGTCGGTCACGGTCAGAGTCATGACGTCCGATTATCCCATTGCGGTCAGTGGCAAAAGGAGGGATTTGCCGCAGGGAATTTAGACGAGCCATCATGAATGATTTTTGACCCAAACAA
This sequence comes from Ruegeria sp. BHSA163, assembly GCF_059613365.1. NCBI lineage: Bacteria > Pseudomonadati > Pseudomonadota > Alphaproteobacteria > Rhodobacterales > Roseobacteraceae > Ruegeria > Ruegeria sp. BHSA163. Next base: position 10,430 of record NZ_JBXWSJ010000007.1, on the reverse strand, counting down.
AATCTGCAATTTCTAACGGCGATCAAATACGTTCAGTCATGTCGGGATCAGGGCCAGCGCGATGCGACGTCCTTCGGATAGCAGCACGTTGTATGTTCGACAGGCAGCTGGCGAGTTCATGATCTCGACTCCTATGCCAGCGGTTTCCAACGCATGGCGCAAGTCAGCAGGAATATGCGTCAACTCTGCCCCTGTTCCTATCAGTAAAACGTCTACAATTTCGGAAAGGGCCAGCAGCGGGTCCATGTCAGAATAACCACCCCAACCTATAGTGCCCTCAGCGCTGGTCAAAATTGATCCCTCGTGGACTTGGCCGCCTATTCGGAAGAAGCCATGTCCGTAACCGTCAACCGGGGTTGCGTTGTTATAGGTGATTTCATTGAGACGCATGCAAGTCTTCTAGCCCCAAAGCGGCAGACCGAACAAGGCGGTAAACGCAATGACTACGTACGCTGCCATTCTATAAAGCTTTTCTTTTTCCGGATTGAACATCCTGCCGCCTAACCAATTCCCCAACAGGTTCGGGACTGCCAAAACCAACCCCAACAAAAAGACATGCGAGGAGACGCGGCCCATACCGGACAAATATCCGAAAAGAAGGAAATCGAACCCGAATAGAAATAGCAGGATGGTCGCGCGTATTACTTCAACTGGTAAAGGACGGGACATATAGAACAAAATCACGGCCGGACCCGGCAATCCAGCCACACCGCCCAACAAACCTGCAGCGCCACCAATAGCCGCCACCATTGTACGCCCAACCCGACCTGTGAACCGCAGACCAAGCGTCAGGATCACCAACATAGATAGCGACAGAAAACATACGGCATAGCGAAATACTTCGGGTTCGACCCTAGTCAGCAGCCAAAGCCCTAACGGCAGCACCGCTGCGCAGCCGAGCAGCAGCCGCGCCAAATCACCCTTATCGACAACTTTCCACGCGCGGCGAAGATTGGGTAAAGGGCCAAAGACGTCCATAATCGTTAAGGCAAGCAACGCGCCAAACGGACCGAGAAGCGGGGCCGCGAGGGGTAAAAAGACAAGCGCCGTGCCAAAGCCAGAAAACCCCCGCACAATGCCGGCCATAAATGCTGCAATTAGTAGAATAGCCAGCCCACCGGGGGACTGGCCGAGAAAGTCAGGCGTCGACATTCGCGAACTGGTTGCCTGCCGTGTTCGACGGTTTGGACCAGTCGCGCTTAACGCCCAGCCACAACAAGATGGTCGAAGCGACGAATACCGACGAATAGGTGCCCACAATCACGCCCCAGATCATCGCAAAAACAAACCCACGGATCACATCACCGCCCAATACGTACAGCGAAATCAAAGCCAGCAGCGTAGTTACCGACGTCATAACCGTCCGACTCAGCGTTTCGTTTATCGAGATGTTCAGAACCTCTTTGAGGTCCTTCTTTTTGTATTTTCGCAGGTTTTCACGAACACGGTCGAACACGACCACGGTATCGTTGAGCGAGTATCCAACAATGGTCAGCAGCGCGGCGATAATTGCGAGGTCGAAACGTATCTGCAGTTCGGAAAAGATACCGATGGTCAAGATCACGTCATGCACCAAGGCTGCAACCGCGCCCAGCGCAAATTGCCATTCAAAGCGTAGCCAGATGTAAACAAGCACCGCCGCGATGGCCAATGCCACGGCAATGACGGCTGTTTGGATCAATTCGCCTGATACCTTGGGGCCGACGGATTCAACAGATACGAATTGTACGTCCGGCACTGCCCCCCTCAGCGCCTCTTCAACCGCAGTTACAATGGCTGCTGAAACCGCCTCCGCATCCGCTTGCGCCTGAATCCGGATCATGGCCACATTTTCATCTGGACCAAAAGTCGGGTCGAAAATTTCAGTAATCGTTACGTCGCCAAGTTCCAACGGAGCAATTGCCTCGCGGTATACGCCGACATTAACTTCCTCGGCGCTTTGCGTCCGGATGGTTGTGCCGCCCCGGAAATCGATACCAAAATTCAGCCCCTGCAGAAGGAAAGATGTAAACGCAATGACCATCATCAGGCCCGATATGCCCAGCCAGATTTTCCAGCGGCTAAAGAAATCGAACGAGGTATTTTGGGGTACGAGTTTCAGTCTCATGTCAAACCTCGATCATTTTCGGACGGCGCCGTTCGAACCACATTACGATCATCAGGCGGGTTACAAAAATCGCCGTAAAGACCGAAGTCAGAATGCCCAATCCAAGAGTTATTGAGAACCCACGCACCGGACCACTGCCCATCGCAAACAGGATCACAGCCGTGATAAAAGTCGTTACGTTCGCGTCCAGAATTGCAGACAAAGCCTTTTCATAACCCAACTCGATGGCACGTGCCGGACCTTTGGCGGACTTCAACTCTTCTCGGATGCGTTCAAAGATGAGGACATTTGCATCCACCGCCATACCAACCGTCAAAACGATACCTGCAATACCGGGAAGGGTCAGTGTCGCCCCTATCAGAGACAATAAACCAAAGAGCAAGCCGACGTTGATGATCAGCGCTATGTTGGCAAAGATACCGAATAAGCCATAGCTAAGCGCCATGAAAACCAGAACGGCAACAAATGCCACAACGGTGGCCACCTTGCCCGCATCTATGCTGTCCTGCCCCAGTTCGGGGCCAATTGTGCGCTCTTCAAGAAACTCTAATCCGGCTGGCAAAGCGCCTGCCCGTAACAGAACTGCCAAGTTTGTGCTTTCCTCGACCGTAAAGTTTCCGGTGATGATACCCGAGCCGCCCGGAATATGGCTTTGGATCACCGGGGCTGAAATCACCTCTTCATCCAGTACGATTGCAAAGGGGGCACCGATGTTTTCTAGAGTATAATCGCCGAACTTGCGTGCTCCCGACGTATTGAAGCGGAAGCTTACCGCGGGTCGGCCGTTTTGGTCGAATGACGGTTGCGCGTCCACAAGTTCTTCGCCGGTAACGACAGGTGCAGCATCGATTACGTAAAAACGTCCCTCCTCGTCCAACGATGGAACGACCTTTTCCCCGGGACTTACAGTATCTTCCAGACTGTTTGCGGGTCCCACCACCGGGTTGAACGTCAACTGCGCGGTGGTTCCGATGATCTCTTTTAGCTCACCCGCGCTGCCAATGCCCGGCACTTGGATAAGAATTCGATCAGCCCCTTGGCGTTGGATGGTCGGTTCACGTGTTCCGACCTCATCGATCCGGCGGCGCACAATCTCAAGCGATTGACGCACGGTTCGATCATCCGAAGCAAGTCGTTCAGCTTCGGACAGCTGCACGACGACAATGTCGCCCTCGGCGCGGGCTTCAATATCGGTCGCGCCAACCCCCGTAAGCGTCTGAACTTGCCGAGCAAGTCCGCGCACGACTTCCAGAGCGCGTGGCATTCCATCGGGCTGGCTGATACGTACGCGAATCTCGTCCGGGGCAGATGGTTGTTTGCGGATCGTTCCCACGGTTGCGCGCTCCTCGCGCAGAGCGTCCCTAATGTCGGGCCACATTGAATCCATTCGGGATTCGTAAACATCACCCACCTGGACTTCGGCAAGCAAATGCGCACCGCCGCGCAAATCCAAGCCCAGATTGACCAGCGATGAAGGCATCCAATTCGGCCATAGCGCAGCTTCGGCCTGCATCTCAGGCGTATCGACGCCAAGGTCGATCGCTGTCTTTGCGTCGTTTGATTGTTCGACGCGGGTGTAAAACGCATTTGGCAAGGCCAATATCAAGCCGATTACACAAACCAGCCAGATCAGAACCCGCTTCCAGGTATCAATTTGCAGCATTACCCTGCCTTTTTAAGGATTTATCGCGCGAAGTTACTTTGCCGGTTCTGTCTTGTTCAGCACCTGCGCTACGGTTGATTGAACCACGCGCACCTTTACACCCTCGGCAATCTCGACCTCAAGCTCACCATCATCTTTGACCTTGGCGACCTTGCCGATCAAACCGCCTTGGGTCACGATCTGATCTCCACGACGCAAGGCATCAACCATCGCCTTGTGCTCCTTGATTTTCTTCTGCTGCGGTCGGATCAGCAGAAAGTACATTATGCCGAAAATCAGGATCAGCGGGAGAAACTGGGCGATTGCGCCACCTTCCATGGGATATTCCTTTGTTCAGACGATGCGGAACCCTCTCCGCAAATTTGGCGGGAACCTATGCTTTGAATGGGCTGTTTGCAAGCAAAGGCGGCATAGCGGTTTAACAAGACCACCCCACAATACCACAGGATACCGCAAACCGTTGCAGAGATGTCCTAGGCACGTCCGCGAACTTAGGTATAGTCTTTGCATGGGGGGACCAATGCCAAATTCGATCAAACCTTTCGTTTTACTATCAAATTTCCTGACTTTGATCGCTTTGGTTTTATGGCTGTGCGCACCGGTTTCGGCGCAAGAAACACCCGTGGAAACCGACGAAGCCGAAGCGACCGAGCTGAACGATTTTATGGCTCCGGTCATTATTGATGGGGAAATCCTTTTTCAACTACGCGGATCAAGCGCCCTACCAGCGTCCGAACGCGCAGAGGGCGTTCAGCAAAAAATCATAGAAGTAGCCGAAGCCTCTGATGCAGCAACGGTAAATATTACTTACGACGAAACCGAGCTCGGCATCTGGATCCTAGTGGATGGCGTCAATGTTTCGATCGTGACCGACGCCGACTCAGACCTGGACCAGATGGAACTCAGTGTTCTCAGCATATTACACGGCAATGCTATCAAAGAATCTATTGAGGCGTATCGCGCCAACAGAACTGAAAAGGCGCGCGTATCTGGCGCTATCGAAGCTATTGGATGGACGATCGGTTTTGCCTTATTCGTAGTGGCAATCCTATGGCTCCACCGTCGGATTAAACGACGCACCCTACGTTTTGTTCGACGCTATTTAAAAGACGTCGAAACAGCGACAGCCGAAACGGTACAGGCCGAAGCAATGGCCGCACTGATCCGATATGGTCTGAACTTCGTTTTACTGGCGATTTTCTTTTTCGGATTCTATTACTACCTGTCGTTCATTCTGCTGGCCTTCGCTGAAACCAGGTACTTTGCACAGCTTTTGCTGACCTATCTGACAGAACCGGTTCTGCAAATCGTAAAAGGTATCATCAGCTATGTTCCCAACCTGATCATGTTGGCACTTATCACTTGGGTAACATTTTATATTATCAGAGGCTTGCGCGTGTTCTTTGACACAGTCGAAGCCGGGACTTTTGACCTAGGTGACTTTGAAAAACATTGGATAAATCCGACTTTTAACATCACCCGAGTTGTGGTGATTTTAATCGCGTTAGTTTTTGCTGTTCCCTATATTCCCGGCTCGGACTCTGCCGCTTTTCAGGGATTGACGATCTTGGTTGGCGCGATGCTTTCGTTGGGCGCAAACTCGGTCGTTTCAAATATGCTTGCCGGGTTATTCGTTATTTATCGCCGCTCAACATCGATAGGAGACCGAATTCAAATAGGAGATCACATTGGCGACGTTGTGCAGATCAAGTTGATGGAAACCCATCTGAAATCGATCAAGAATGAACTGATTTCGATTCCCAATGCGCAGCTAATGAATTCAGATGTCGTCAATTTCTCGAAAAAGACGGACGGTAACGGCCTTTTGCTCCACACAACTGTCGGGATAGGTTATGAAGAGCAGCCTGAAAAAGTCGAAGCCATGTTGGTCGAAGCCGCAAACCGTACCAAGGGGATCAAGGCCAAACCGGAACCGTTTGTGTTATGGACAGCTTTGGCCGACTACGCGATCAACTATCAGATAAACGGGTACACCACTCGTGGCAGTATTATTCCGAAAATCAAATCGGACCTGCATCGCAATATCGTAGCCGTTTTCAATGAAAATAATGTTCAGATCATGACACCGTCCTATATGGCGGATCCGCAAGAACCGAAGATTCCAACAGACGAGTGGGACGGTCACCTGTCCCACGAGAGCCACGAGGAAGCTGAGAAGTAAGCAAGAATTGCCGTGACGGTGCTACACCCTGCCCACCATTTGGTGCATAAGCAGCAGCAGTGATTCACGCATCAAGGATCTAACCAATGCACGACATCCGGGCAATTCGCGAAAACCCAGCCGCATTCGACGCCGCTTTAGCGCGCCGCGGGGATGCGCCTATGTCGTCAGACCTACTGCGGCTCGATGAAAGTCGGCGGGCTAAGATACTGGCAGCAGAAACTGCTCAGGCCGATCAGAACAAAGCCAGTAAAGAGGTTGGCGCTGCCAAAGGCCGAGGTGATGAAGCCGAATTCGAACGTCTGCGCACGTTGGTCGCAGAGAAAAAGGCCGAAGTTGCCCGGATGCAAACCGAGGCCAAGGATCTCGACGCATTGCTGGTCGATCAACTGGCGCGCATCGCCAACCTGCCTGCTGATGACGTTCCGGAAGGTGCGGACGAAGATGACAATGTCGAGGTCAACCGCTGGGGCACCCCGCGTACATTCGATTTCACACCCAAAGAGCACTATGAAATCCCTTCAGTTGCAGCGGCAATGGACTTTGAAACAGCTGCCAAAACCAGCGGCAGCCGGTTTGTAAACCTGTCCAAAGGCGTGGCACGCGTCCATCGCGCGTTGGCCCAATTCATGCTGGACACGCACATTGACAAAAACGGCCTTACCGAAATGCAAACGCCGGTGCTGGTTCGCGATGAGGCCATGTACGGCACTGACAAATTACCGAAATTTGGTGAAGACAGCTATCAGACGATCAACGGCTGGTGGTTGATCCCTACGTCAGAGGTCACCCTGACATACTCTGTTTCAGGCGACATTCTTGAGGAACGCGACTTGCCCATTCGCATGACGGCTCATACGGTCTGTTTTCGTTCCGAGGCGGGCAGCGCTGGAAAGGACACCGCGGGAATGTTGCGACAGCACCAGTTCGAAAAGGTCGAAATGGTCTCTATCACACATCCCGAGAAATCGGATGACGAACAAAAGCGCATGTTGCGCTGTGCCGAAGGCATTCTGGAACAATTGGGTATTCCGTACCGTACGGTCGTTTTGTGCACTGGGGATATGGGATTTGGTGCACGCCGCACCTTTGATATCGAAGCTTGGCTGCCCGGCCAGGGTACCTATCGCGAGATCAGTTCGGTTTCGACCACCGGAGATTTTCAAGCACGTCGCATGAATGCTCGCTTCCGTCCCGAGGGAGGCGGTAAGCCAGAATACGTCCATACACTAAATGGATCGGGCCTCGCGGTCGGTCGTTGCTTGATTGCCGTTTTGGAAAACGGTCAAAACTCAGACGGCACCGTCACCCTTCCCGACGTCCTTGCGCCCTATCTCGGCGGTAAGCTGACGCTTTTGAATAACGGTTCGCTGTCATAGAAAACCAGCGCATTTGCGACGCACTGGTTTTGGAGTAAAAACGCGGAGAAGAACTACTTCTTCGCTTTTTTCTTGCCGGACTTTTTGTCTGATTTTTTGTCAGACTTTTTCTTTTCATCCTTCTTTGATTTCTTGTCCTTTTTGGACTTTTTCTTGACCTTTTCCTTGGCCTTTTTAAAGGCGGCTTCCATCTCAGACTTCTTTTTTGCGGCTTTTTCTGCCTTGGCTTTTGCTTTGGCCTTTTTCTTGGCCTTAGCCTCTGCTGCCGCCAACTCTGCAGCCGCGCGTTCCTCGGCCGCTTTGCGCTCAGCTTCCGCCTTTTTAGCGGCGGCAGTAGAGCGTGCAGCTGTTGGTCGCGTCGACGGTTTCCGGGTCGTCGTTTTGCGAGCCGGCGCACGGCGGGCAGGAGCCTTAGCTGCGGGTTTTGACGCAGCGGCCTGTTTTGCGGCAGCTATCAGTATCGGAGCGCGCGAAGCACCGATGCGTGAGACTTTCAGCAAGTCTTCAGGCTTGGCCTTTGCCAAGTCTTCGGCAGTTTTGAAGCCATTCGCGCTCAGAGCTTGCGCCAGAGCGGGTCCTACGCCTCGCACTTCGGTAACAGCGGTCATTTGAGGTCCTTTCTTTCTCTCCCTGCAGATTTATGTATATACTTTAAATATACATTTTAACAAGAGCGCACTACCTGAGCAAAGCCCAACGTATTCTCAACCATTTTGTATAACTTGCGAACCCGATATTTTCCCCGGGAATGGGACCAACCTGTTCGTTTCTTCATCCCATAGTTTTAGGTTCAAGGCAGCAACGGCCTCGGGGAACTTGATCCGGCGGGGCGTAAATTCTGGCGGTAGGTTGTAGTGGCAAGCTCGTAACCGATAAGATGGAATGCGCGCATTGAAATGGTGAATGTCGTGTAGGGTGATACACGCGACGGCATTGTCGAACCACCAGCCAAAATCCAACGCTGATGACCCTTGCAAGGCAGCCAATTGCGGATCCAAATCCGGTCGCCGATCCCAATAAGTGTCTTCAAAATTATGCTGAAGATAAACAAGAAAGACGCCCAACATACCGCCCAGAAACGAAAATACCAGCCAGACTAAGATCCCCGTGGTACCTGAAACAAGGTATAAAAGCCCAAGGAAGACAACGATAGAAACGTTGTGCAAAAGCACGCCTTTAGCTCCAAAACGCATTGTATTCTTGGGCCAACGATAGCGGATAAAATAAGTAAACAACGCGCCAGCAGGAACCAGAATGAACGGGTTTCTATACAGACGATAAAACAAACGTGTTTTCCAGTCGGCCGCGTTCCATTCCCGCAGGGTCATTGTGTGGATTTCACCAGTCTCCCGGTGATCGAGATTGCCAATGCCAGCATGATGCAGGTTATGGTTCTGTTTCATCACCTCAAACGGTGCGAAGGTGAAAGGTGAAAGGCCATGGCCCGCCCATTCATTCTGCTGTCTCGTTTCAAACAAAGAATGGTGGCCGCAGTCGTGCTGCAGTACATAAAGTCGAACGGCAGAAAACCCAAAAACGACTCCGGCCGGGACCATGACATACCATTTTTCGACATAAACAATCGCCAAAGCCAGCGACGCGAAATAAACCGCAAAAGTCCCGAAATAGCTTAGCGCGGCCAACCGGTTGTCCTGCACCGCGTATTGCCGCGTGTATTCCCTCAAATCCATCAAGACCGCTCCCACGATGCCCGGCCGAAATCTAATTCAAAGCTAAGGCGGAATTCCCGCAAATCATGGTACGAGAACAAATTCTCGCAATCAAATGCTAATGCGCCGCAGCTGGGCTGTCACGCCTTCAACTTGAAAATGTAAGAATTGGGCAGGGTTATGCCCTGCCCTTAAGATGTTTAGCCAATGCACCAGCGTTCTTTTTTCGGCGCCCTTTGTAGGGGTTCTTGTCACCTTGCCCGCGTAACGTCAGGCGAATTGGGGTCCCCGGCATGTCAAAGTCCTCGCGCAGGCCGTTAATCAGATAACGCGAATAGCTGTCCGGCATTTTGTCTGGGTGCGAGCACATAACGACAAATCCAGGCGGGCGCGTCTTGGCCTGGGTCATATAGCGCAGTTTGATTCTGCGACCTTGAGGCGCAGGAGGCGGGTGTTGTTCCAACATAGCCGTCAACCAACGGTTCAAGGCGGCGGTTGGCACTCGGCGGTTCCAAACTTCGTGTGCCTTTAAGATAGCTTCGCGAAGACGCTCTAACCCCCGTCCTGTTTTGGCTGAAACCGTAATCAGCGGTGCGCCTCGCAACTGGGGAAGCAGTCGTTCAAACGATTCTTTCAAGTCGCGCAGTTTTTGCTGCTTTTCGTCTTCAATATCCCATTTGTTGACAGCGACAACCACGGCGCGGCCTTCCCGCTCGGCAAGATCAGCGATCCGCAGATCCTGCTGTTCAAATGGAATGGCTGCATCCAACAACACTACGACGACTTCGGCAAATTTCACTGCTCTCAGGCCGTCAGAGACTGATAACTTTTCAAGTTTTTCCTGAACCTTGGCCTTTTTGCGCATGCCAGCGGTATCAAATATCCGCATTGGAGTGCTGTCACCGTCAGGCCCGGCCCAATCCACCCTCAGGCTAATTGCATCTCGGGTAATGCCGGCCTCGGGACCGGTCAACAGACGATCTTCGCCAATTATCTTGTTGATCAGAGTGGATTTTCCAGCATTGGGACGCCCTACAACCGCCACCTGAAGCGGTTTCGCATCAGATATTATGGGCTTTTCGCCCTCGCCCTCTTCATTCAATTCTATGTCGGTCGCTGGCGCATCGTTTGTTTGTTGCGCTTCTGCTGCGTCGGCCAATGGCATTAGCTGCGCATACAGGTCCGTCATCCCTTCGCCATGTTCGCCCGACATCCGTACAGGCTCGCCGAGGCCCAAATTATAAGCTTCAAGCACACCAGCGTCCGCCGCGGAACCCTCAGCCTTATTGGCTGCTAAGATCACATGTTTTGCCCGTTTTCGCAGGATTTCAGCAAACATCTCATCAGTTGGAGTAAGGCCGGTTCGCGCATCGATCATGAACAGGCAAACGTCTGCCATATCAACTGCGCGTTCAGTCAGGCGACGCAT